>JAPUFX010000162.1 GCA_027293415.1 Candidatus Methylomirabilota bacterium | reverse complement strand
CAAAATGCAAAGTCAAGACCTGACCCTCTCCCGCCTATCTTGGCCATGGAACGATGACAAGGGCGCTGGAAATTGCGCAGGATACGACCGGGAAGCCTTTTAATCAGCTGGCTTTTGATGACCTGGTTAACGTACCCGCGGGAGGGGGCAATGCTGATACGCCTTTGTTCCAGGCCATCGACGCTAAGAGAGCGGCATTTGGAATCGGAAAAACTGACCCTATATCTAAGGTTGAGAAGGAATTCTTGGACCGTCGGAATTATCCAAATAGGGTGCTTGGTATCGCAGAGACCAATACGCAGTAGGTGATTCCATGGGCACTATGATGACCATCGGACTCCGGCTTGGACGAACCATCGTTTTGCTTGTTGTGGCGCTCCCGGTGCTCGCGAGCTTAGCTTTCGACGGTGGGGAAGGACCCCGAGTATATAATCTTGAGGAAGTAATCAGCGACCTGAGGATCCCGACTAAGATGCCCGGCAAACCGGAAAAGGGCTCCGTAACTCAATTCTTTAGCCCGATGATTTTTGTCAATAAGAAGGTTGGGTGGGTTAATTCCAGTGGATTCCTGGGCAAGACGACTGACGGTGGGAAGACATGGATGCCGCTGAAGACAAGAGTCTCTGCGAATCCATTTTTTCTCAATGAAAATCGTGGCTGGGGGTGTCACCACTACACAGAGGACGGCGGCGCTACGTGGACATTCTGGGAACCGTCGCAAGTGCGCTGTTTCACCCACCTCTTTTTTGTGGATTCTGATTTCGGATGGGCCCTCGACTACCCTCCATCGATTTATCACACGACGGATGGCGGCAGGACATGGGTGAGACAGCCATCTGGTAGGACGTCAAGCTTGACGGGACTTTATTTTATCGATCGATCTGAGGGATGGGTGGTTAGCTCGGACGGGGAGATCTTACACACCAGCGATGGCGGGAAGCATTGGGAAGTGCAGCAAGGCAACGTGGGGGTGCATCTCTTCAACATAAGGTTTTGGGATGACAAGATCGGTTATGCTGTTGGCATTACCCCTTACATTCGCGGGCAGGCGCGACAGGGAGTAATCTTCTATACTACAGATGGTGGCCGAAGCTGGCGGAAAGCAGAGGGAAGATTGCCCCCTGCGCACTTTAAATCAGCTCTGGTCGATGTCGTCATCCTTAGTGCTCAAGAATGCTGGGCTGTCGGGCAGCGAGGGGCAGTTCTTCGAACCACGGATGGAGGCAAACACTGGGAAATCATCAGCATCGATAAGCCATCGTCAGCGCCAGATTTTGTCTCAGCCGCCCTGGTCGAGCAAGACAGGCGCGAGGCGATCCTGATCCTTGCGAGCAAGGGTGGACTGTACCGCATCTGGTTAGACGAATCGAGGAAATAGGGATGTACTTCAAAGGATCGCTCAAAGCAACCTCTCGGGTGGCTGCACTACTCCTTATCCTCATTGTTGCTGGCGCGTTGAATCGCCTGCCGGCCTTTGCTTTCTCGGAAAATTCGCCTAGTATTGAAGATCTGTGTACCGTGAGTGTGCTCAACAGGACGGGCACGATTCAGCCTGATAAAGGGGTCAATAAAGGGGTCAAGTCGCTTGTTGTCCATAGGCTCCCAGAAGCCCTTGGCGGATTTTCGAGAGAAAATCAGGGACAGATTTATTTTTTGTCGTTCGTTCTCGGCCGGCCGCGCCTGCGGCGCATCAGCGGCTGGCCGATAATCCCAGCGAGTTCCCCCACGAAGGTGTCTGAGCCTCCCACGCTACCAGTCCAAATCCCGTAAGGTGAGGGCCTTGACAAAGTCTTTGGAAACCGGCGAGAATCGGCGCGTCCATTGGAAGTCTGAGGACCGGGCTATGCCGACTGCCATACTCAAACGTTAGGAGCCCGCGAGGAAAGAGGCGTGGATCTTCAAACAGCGCTTCCGGTTTTGCTGCCAAAGGCCATCGCATGGGCCGAGGGCCGGGCGGCGGAAGTGGTAAGGTCTGGTCGCGCACTTAACGAACACGAGTTGGAGCTTGCGCGGGGAGTGGGTGTGGCGCATCCTGAACGGATTCGGATCATGTTGGTCAATGGTCTTCCTATGCCCGAGGATCCGCTATTGCAGGCTGCAGCGCTACAGACTGGGCTGTTGGGGCCTGGGATGGTCGGCCTGACCCTTGGTTACTCCGTGTTCATCTGTAGGGGCAATGAGACGGTGCTCCTGCTCTCCCACGAGTTTCGCCACGTGTACCAATATGAGCAGGCTGGTTCGATCGCTGCCTTTCTGCCTGGGTATCTCCAGCAAATAGCCGCGTTTGGTTACGCGGACGCGCCTTTGGAACATGATGCCCGTGCTCATGAACGAGCAGGCTCCTAACCGGAACTTCGAGAATATCGCTGACAAGCCGCGCTGTGCTTTCTTGTTCGGGAAATCAACGGGGTCGGAGTCGATTGATTTTTTAAGGGGAGGGGAAATGACACACGCGTCGATGGGCTGTTTTCTGATTGGTGTTACGGGTCCGGGCTTCAGCGCAAATGGCGACGCGCTAATTGGAAGTGTGAGTGATGATCCTTACGACGTCCGGACGTTCTTGCGGGCCGTGAAGCCTGCCGGGTCGCAGGCACACATTGGCACGGAGTTGGTCTCGACCACGGAGCATTCATTGATCGAAAGAGGTTACTTTTCCGATCCGGGCGAAACGACCAGAGGCCTCAACGAGAGCGGGCTCGCCTTCACCTGTGCCTTGATCTTCGAGAAAGAGACTGCGGAAAGAACTCCCAATGCGACGTCTTTCGCGGATCTCTCGCGGAAGATGATGACGAACTGCGAGACGGTCCTTGACGCCATCGACCTGTTCCGATCCGCCGGCGCATGCACGCCGCCGTTTTCGGTATTGCTTGCCGATGCGAAAGGCGACCTCGCCCATCTGGAAGCCGGCGCTTTCGGTGTCAACGTTAACCACCACTACTCCCAACAGAGTCCCGGCGTGGTCTTTGCCGTGAACTGCTATCTCTCGCAGAAACTTGTCCACTACAACGCCCCGAACGCCGTCATCGAGAACACGCAGAACAACAACCTGGCACGCAGAGAACGAGGAGAACAATTGGCGCAGGAGCTCCGGGGCAAATTGGACGTCGCTTCCCTCGCGCGGATCCTCTCGGACCATGCCAATCGAGAGCGTGATCCGATGGACAACCCTCTTCTGGAAGCCTGGGGGTATTCGATCTGCAATCATGGAACACGGCATCAGGAGACCTATCCGCACGAGAACCTGCCCTGGGGGACCGTGAGCGCGGAGATTATGCAACCTTCGGAAAAGTTGTTCTGGTATGCCTACGGCTGGGCCTGCGGCCAACAGCCGGAATACGGTGACCAGATTTATCAGGAGAAGTCGTGGGGCAAGTTCGTTCCGTTTGGCTTCGGCGCGAGTGACAGTGAGAACGAGGAAATCACGGTGCTCGCCACAGCCGACGGTGAGATCACGCCCGCTGGATTACGCAGTCAGGCCGCCCGCGAACCGGCGACCAGAGTTGGCTAGAAGCTGCTTTTGTCGGAAATGTGATACCTTGCGCCGGCTGACCCTGGCCGAGTAGTCGCGGGCCACGGAATCAACGGGGTCACGGAATCAACGGGGTCGGAGTCGATTGATTTCATTCGAAGACATTAGGGATAGATTTATTTTTTGTAGGGTCGGAAAAAGGGGTCGAAAGTTTTTCTTGCCTCCAACTTGGCAGTCCTATCCCTCCGGTCATCTGCCGCGGGAGTCCCTTTCCAGTCCAATAGCCTATACCCCATACATACGTAACTGATTGAAACCATTGCGTCTAAGCTATCCTTGCCTCACCTCGTCGGTTGAAAAATGGCAGAAACAATGTTTACAATACTGCTGGTAAATGTTGACAATGTGGGTTCATCACGTTTACAAAGGAAGAACTCCCGCCAATCCCCGGTACGGGTCAACATCCTGCCCGGATTGACGATCCGGCGACGTATTCATGTATAACTAGCTGAAACAGTTGAGTTATAATCGCTGATATTGACAAACGACCGTAATAATATTTACAATGCTGATGATAAATGTTGACAATATGGGTTCATTATATTCACAAAGGTAGCAAGGCTTGAGCGAGGTACGTTGCTAATGCGAAAGCCCAGCAAACACGGACAAGAGATCAAGGATTTCATTATCGAGAGTATCCCGGACCATCCTCGCGACGTTGTCAACGTTGTCAGCAAACGGTTCGGAATATCCAGACAAGCAGTACACAGGTACATTCAGGAGCTTTTGGCAGGAGGGTACATCACCGCCGAGGGGAAAACTCGGCAGCGTAAGTACTCACTCAAGGTGCTCCGTGACAAGAATTTCACCGTACCTTTGAGAGACCTCGAGGAAGACCAGGTTTGGCGCAACGAAGTCGCGCCGGTCTTGAAGGACTTGCCAAAGAACGTTCTAGATATCTGGCATTATGGATTCACGGAGATGGTTAATAATGCGATCGACCACTCAGCTGGCCATGTTTTGACAGCTTTCATCAAAATGAATCCACTCACCACAAGAGTTTCTGTGCACGACGACGGCATTGGAATTTTTCGGAAAATAAAGGAAGAGTGTCATCTTGAGGATGAACGTCACGCTGTATTGGAACTGGCGAAAGGTAAGCTAACAACCGACCCAGACAAGCACACGGGAGAAGGAATCTTTTTTACATCACGCATGATGGACGATTTTGCGATTCTCTCTGGCGACGTTTATTATTCACATGAATACGGTGAAGAGGAGGACTGGATCCTAGAGCGGGACCGGCCAGACACCGGCACAGCAGTCTTTATGGATCTAGCTAATAACAGTGAACGAACGGATCGAGAGGTGTTTAATCGTTTCGCGTCCGATGAGGAAGACTACGCGTTCACAAAGACCGTTGTCCCTGTTCGGCTAGCTCGACATGGCGCCGAAAAGTTACTGTCTAGATCCCAAGCCAAGCGGCTACTCGCCAGAGTGGACCGATTTAGGACAGTGATTTTGGATTTCAAAGACGTTGATTCGATCGGTCGGGCGTTTTCGGACGAGATCTTCCGCGTATTTGAAGAGAACAATCCAGGTATTCTCCTCATGACTACCAACACGGTCCCTGAAGTGGACAAGATGATCGCGATTGCACGGGGGAATCGTGAAGAAGGGGCAGTTACTACTGTGGCAAATCAGGAAGAGAAAAATGAATAAAGCACGCAGGGAAATTAGAGACAGGTTTATTTTTTGTCGTCCTTTTTCGGCCGGCCGCGCCTGCGGCGGGTCAGCTCCTGACCGATGATCCCCGCAAGTTCCACCACAAAGGTGTCTGAGCCTACCCCGATCCCCCGCTGCACCAGTAGGGCGCGCGCCCGCTGGAACTAACCCCTCTTTCCCTTTGCTCGGTGACCCTTGACACCCCTTGCCCGGTGGGGGATACTTAGGCCCCCTACGGCTCCCCGCAGCCATTCAAAGTATGAAACCGGGGCGATCAATAGCCCCGCAGCCACCGCAGGCACAATCGATGGCGCACCAAACATTCAGACGCCCTCTTCGGCGGAGTACGGCCCGGAGGGCGTTTTTGCTTTTGAGCAATCATAAAAACGGCGAGAGGGCGGAGGGGAGTCAGTGAAGGAGAAGGAAAACAGGCGCGGCAATATCCGCTGCGCGGTAGAGGACCGGACCCCAGGGCGGATTACCGCCATCTACGACGCGTTCCTGATCAATGTCAGCATGAGCGGGGCCCTAATGGAACATTCGGACCTTGTCCGCCTCGGGACCCTCTCGGTCCTGACCTTTTCCATCCAGGGACAGAAGGTAAGTCTGAAGTGCCGGGTCGTTCGATCAGTGGTCCATCGTACGGAGGTTCGGACTGAGGGGGAGCGAGAACTGATCTTTCAGACGGGACTAGAGTTTCTCGACGCCCCGGAGGATTCCCTGCGGCTGATCGCTGAATACGTTGACTCGCTGAGAGGGGAAAGGTAAAGGGAAACCCCGCCGAAGCGCTGCCATTAGGGAACGCCGAATGTGAAGTACCAGGAGTTGTTTCTGAAGCTCCAGCGGGAGGCGAGGGAGGCGAAACGGGGGCTGTGGAAGAGAGAAAAGGGGGGATGAGCGGGCTTCGTGGGGTGCTGGCTAGACCAACATCAACTTCGGAACGAGACGCGGGTGCGGGCGTCGCTCGTCGAGGCGCCTGAGCCCCAGCTTGCGGGCGATCTCTTGCGCCTCCATGAATTCCGTTGAGGTCAGCCGGCGGTTGATCTCGGAGTAGTGTTCGGCACTGACCTTACCCGCTGGATAGTACTGGTCCATAAGGTTCACGTAGGTGTCGGGTCCCAGCTCTGTGGCGATCCACTCGAGGATGGCGCGCGTTTCATCCTGGCATCCGGGCATGACCAGGTGGCGAACGAGGAGTCCGCGCTTCGCCAGCCCGTCACCGTCGAGCACGAGTTGCCCCACCTGGCGGTGCATTGCCGTGATCGCCACACGCGCCGCATCGGGATAGTTGTCGGCCTTCATGTAAATCCGGCTGCGCTCGCGAGACCAGTACTTGAAATCGGGCATGTAGATGTCCACGATACCGTCCATGAACTCCATGCTTTCCAACGAATCATACGCACTGGTGTTGTAGACAATCGGAAGGTGAAGGCCCCAATCCACGGCAACGGCTAGGGCTTCAACGACTTCGGGGACGACGTGCTCGGGGGTCACAAAGTTTATATTGTGGCAGCCTCTCTGTTGCAGCTCTATCATCATTGCAGCGATCTCTTCAGGGGGGGAGCCGGGCGCTGCCGGGCCGGGCTTGATGGCCTGGCTGATGTCGTAGTTCTGGCAAAAGACGCAGCGCAGGTTGCAGTGAGAGAAGAAGATCGTTCCAGAGCCCTTCCAGCCACGCAGGCAGTCCTCTTCGCCGAAGTGAGGAAAGTGGCTGCTCACCGCAGCGTAGCGGCCGGTCTTGCAGGCGGCCCATTTATCCTCAAGCCGATTAACGGCGCAGTCGCGGGGACAGGCCCGGCAATCCGCCAACGTGGCGACGGCCCGCTCTGCTCGCTCCTTGAGCTCTCCGGGCTCGAGGTTCAAGTAGGCCGGTCGAAAAGTCGAGGTACTTATGGTCCCCATTCTACCCTCCGCTAACTCCAAGTATACTACCCCACCAGCAGTCCACCTAGCCTTTTGCCTAGAATCGGACCAACCCCCCGAGTCAGCATGAGAGGCGCAGGAACAACGTCATTGAGGAGTTGCGGGGAACTGGGAATCCGTTTATAGATAATCCCGAGAGCGGGTGGAGGATTTGGAGTTCTGAAGCTCCAGCGGGAGGCGAGGGAGGCTAAGCGGGCGTTGTGGAGGTGACGTACGAGATAGACTGCCAGAAAGCTCACTGCTTTTGCAGCTCATTTAATAGTTATGCATCGCAATAAAGGAGGAAACATGAAGCCAAGAATAAGCATGATTACCTTGGGTGTGAGTAATTTAGAAAAATCAATCAACTTCTACAAAGAAGGTTTAGGCTTTCCCAGAATGGAGTCTCCGCCTGAAATTGCTTTCTTCACGCTCAATGGCAGTTGGTTGGGTTTGTACAATCGCGAATCCCTTGCCGAAGATGCGACGGTTTCACCAGAGGGAAGTGGATTTAACGGTTTCACTCTTTCTCATAACGTGGCATCGGAATCTAACGTAGACCAAATAATTGAGCAAGCAGTATCAGTTGGCGCAACACTTGTTAAGCAACCGCAAAAGGTATTTTGGGGAGGTTACTCCGGCTACTTCAAAGATCCAGATGGCTACCTATGGGAGGTTGCTCACAATCCTCACTTCTGGGTTGGCCCTGAAGATGAAAATGCATAACAAGGCGCTGCAGGGCTGACGGGGGGGCGAAGAGGAGAGTTGAACATGGCCGAGAAACTCGATCCACAACTAGTCGTCACCTTCGAGGGGCTGCTAACCAACGAGGAGGTGCGGGAGGAGAGCTAGGCGGTGCGGCGGGAGATGGGGGGGGAAACGGGGGCGGTGATCAGGACAACACGGGAAAAGGGAGGCATCAAAGTTGAGGTCATCCGGGATGACACCAACCAGGTGATCTGGCGAAAATTTGTCCCATGGAGCCGTATCGACAGGTTGCCAGAAGTCTTTGCG
>JAPUFX010000161.1 GCA_027293415.1 Candidatus Methylomirabilota bacterium | reverse complement strand
ACCGGAGCAACCCATATCCTTTGCTGGATGAACATGGGTAGCCTATCCCAAGAACTGGTCCTTGATTCCATGGAGCGGTTCGCCCGCGGCGTCATGCCGCACTTGCTTTAAGCAGAAAGGGCTTAGTGCCCGGAGCTTTCCAATACAGCGAGGGCGACCCGGCAGCAGAGGGTGTCCTGCTCGGCCCGAGTACCTCCGGCCACTCCGATGGCGCCGACGATGGCAACTCCGTCGACAATGACGATACCGCCACCCGCAGGCGTGATGCGACCGCGGTGGGAGACAATGAGGCTTCGAAGCCAGGCTTGCCGCGCTTGGGGTACCAACTCCGCTGTGTGAACGTGAAAGACGGCTGACGTGTAGGCCTTATTGAAGGCAAGCTCTGCCGTCCTGGGCTCGGCCCCGTCCATCCGCCCGACGGCGATGGGACAGCCGGCTTCATCCACAACCGCAACCGTCACAGCGACCCCCTCCCTTCCCGCGTAAGCCTGCGCGGCATTGACCATTTCCCATGCCATCTCCACCGGAACCGGACCAACATCCGGTTTGTTTTTGCGAAAGAAGCTGGCGTTGACCTCCAGTGAGTGCTTGTGCTCGGTCGGTAGGTCGCAATCAATGAAGATGGCGTCCACGGGACAGACGATTTCGCACTGCTCGCAATCGATACACACCTCAGGGTCGATATAGTGCTGCGGCGCCCCGGGAGTGGTATGGATGCAGGCTACCGGGCAAACATCGACGCAGGCGCCATCGTTAGTGCAGAGTTCGGTGATGACGTAAGTCAATCGCCTCTCCTCGCTGGCGTTGGGAATTGCAGATTGAAAACCGCAGATCGCAAATCCATATATGCCATTTGAGATTTGCCATTTCCAATCCCGCAGGGCTAGCCGTCCGCTATCAGTGGTAAATCGGTGCGAATGACCTTCTCCACATGAATATGGGTCCCGTATTTTTTAGTCGTCAGTCTCCCGTCGGAGTTGACCGTCCCCACCTGTCAAGCCATTTATAAATCTAACCCTAGCGGGATTCGTTGCGTCATTACAAAATCTAACCGAAGTCCTCTCGCATCTGTCGTTTCATGTCCTGTTGTTGGCGCTGTAGTTTCTTGCTGAAGGTCCAATCTCTCCACGGCGTTTGTTTCAGCGGTGGCCTTTCCCGCGGTGCTCTGTCTGCATGGCTGGCCAGCTTGTAGAGTTGCTCCAGTTGCTGATCGATGCAGCCGGAGAGCTCGAAGGGGTCGGTTGTCTTAAGCGTGTGAGCCAGTGCTGCCAGCTTTTTGCGATCTCCCTTTCGGGACTCCACAACCCGCTCGAACGGGGTGCGGGGCGTGTCATAACGGCGAATGAGTCGGGAGCCTTTGCGGATTTTGCATTGCAGCTTCATCGAGGGCTGGAACAGATTCTGGAAGATCCTAAGCTTCTCATAGAGCTGGTTGGCGGCCTCTAGGGCCTTTGCGGTGTCATAGCGATCCCAGCCCATAAGCTTCCTGACATGGGTCCAGTTCTTCTGCTCGATGTGGGCATTGTCGTCCTTTTTGTAGGGACGCGAGCGGGTGAACTGGATAGTGCGGCCAGCTGGGCGTTGTTGACAGAAGGCAAGAAGGTGGTTGTTGATGAACTCGCTGCCGTTGTCGGAGTCGATCCCCTTGAGGGGGAAAGGGAGCTGGTGTTCGATCTCGGTGACCGCATTCAAGATACCCAAGGCGCTCTTACCCATGACCGCCTTGCGCTTCACCGAGCAGGTGGCAATGTCGACGCAGTCCAGGGTGTGGAGAAATTCCCCAACCGCTGAGGCCCCTGAGTGTGACACCAGGTCGATCTCGAGATAGCCTGGCCGGTTCACATCCCAATGATTGGTTTTAATGGGGATCACCTGCTTGAGCAGTGATCCGGGTCGAGTGGTGCCATAGAGTCGCCGTTTCACGATGTGCTTGGTTGCCCTCAGGCGCCGATCCATCTGACGGGCACTGATGGCCAGTAGCTGGGCCTCTATCGATTGGGTCAGCTCAAAGTGTTGCTTTATCCAGGGCAGCCAGTGCACAAGAGCGGCCTTCAGACGTTGGGAGCACAGATACCCCGAGGACTGCCACACCTTTGCCAAAATCCTTACCATCGCCTGACTGTAGGTAGGAGAGCGAGATAGAGTCCGTTTGCGTGCGGCTACTTCCGGCACGGGCCGGTTTAAAAGCCAGATGGCATATTTACGATTGTAGCCGCAAACCTTGCAGAATTCCTCTAGGATCATCCCCTTCTCCGCCCGTGGTGCGCGCTGGTACGGTTTATAGATGGATCGTAAATACTCCCGCATGGATCGTCGTGCCATTGTGAACCCTTCCATTGTTGCCCTCCTTGAGCTCCATAATGAGCCCTTGGAGGGTTAGAATCACAAATGGCGCAACGAATGGTCTTAGGGTTAGATTATACACGGCGCAATACGAGGGCTTGACAATTTCGCTAGATCAGGATAGGCATGTCTTTTTTAGTGTTCTAGTTGGAGCACGATATTAATCCGCATACGAGTAAATCAGCAAGCGCGGACCCAAACGCGCGGAAGGGGAGTGCACAATGAAGAATATGAGGATATTCCTGCTGGGCTTGGCGGTTGTAGTCGCGTCGGCGCTTACCGCTATAATAGCGATTCCTGCACAGGCAGAAACAATCACATTGAGGCTGGCGACCTATGACCCCAATACCTCCACGACTGTATCGGGCGTGCCGATCTTCCAGAAGGTCGTGGAGGAAAAATCCAAAGGTCGGCTGAAAATTGACTGGGTGGGCGGACCGGAGGTAACCGGTTCGAAGGAGCAGCCAGCCGCTGTCAAGAGAGGCGTGCTGGATCTCAGCGTAGCCTGGGCCTATGTGCTACACGTTCCTGCATACAATGCAGCTCATCTTTCCCTTCTCAATCCCCTCGAGGAGAGGAAGAGCGGATTCTACGACCTCGTCGTGGGTGAGTTTGAAAAAAAGGGCTTTCGCTATCTCGGACGGATGCACTTTGGCTCTCCTTTTGCCATAGTCACGACCCGAAAGGCAGAGAAGCCAGCGGACCTCAAGGGCCTGGGATTCCGGACCTCCGGAATTTACGAACCGATTATAGATCTTGTGGGAGGCGTAAAAGTGAGGGTTTCGAACACAGAGGTCTACACGGCCCTTCAACAAGGCCTGATTCAATCGAGGCCGGCACCGATGGCAACTGTCGTAGCATTCAAGCTTTACGAAGTGCTCAAGTACTGGGTGGGCCCCGCCTTCTTTCCCGCGGGGAATACAATTCTTGCCATGAACCTCCGTAAATTTAATAGCCTGCCCGCAGACCTGCAGAAGGTGCTGGTGGATGCCGCGGAAGAGACAGAGCGTCAATTGATCCCGCTCAAACGGCGGGAGCTTGATGAAGCCTGGCGAGAGGCGCAGACAGGTGGTATGAAGCGAATACTCTGGCCTAAGGACGTAAGCCAGCGCTTCTTTAACGATGTCATGGACCTGTCCTGGAAGAGGGTTAAGAAAAGAGTCGGAGAAGACCTGATTAAAAAAATGCGGCCGCTGATGGTCAAGTAGAGCGCCATGAGAGAAGCTCGAGCTAAGCTGAATCCTTCACTTACGAGGGGGGAATCGCTAAGGTCCCCCCGTTCTGCGATCAAGAGGGTCCAGAAGCCCTCACCGGGTTGGTCGTCGCCTTGGTGCTCATCCACGGAAGGTTCTCCCGTTGTGAAGTTCACTTCATGACGACGATTTCCCCCCTGGAGTTTCACTACCGCCCGCTTAATGGCACGCTCGGCGGACATTTCGGTACCGAGCTGGGCCTTGTCTTGGACCAGTTTGGCCCCGTAGAGCAGGTCCCTCTCTATCCAGGGAATTCGCATGCGCCATCCTGCCTCCGTGGACATCCTGGGGCACGACCTTGATGACCGCAATTCGCCAAGTGCTGTTACCCTAGGGTGTAAGTTGAGGCGTGCCGCAACGTGCCGGCTGAACAGGCAAGTCAAGAAGAGATAAACGCGGTGAGGGGCAAATTGGCGAAGCTGGGTATTGCTTGGGATAAATGCCTAGACGCATTATTCGTGGTCTCGGCAGCGGCGGTGGTGTCGGCCACATTGCTCACCCTCTCCGATATCGTCAGCCGGCAGTTTTTTGGTTCTGCGCAGGGGTGGGCTATAGAGATATCCGAATACTCTCTCGTCTACATGGCTTTTTTTGGTGCGGCCTGGCTCTTACGAGAGGAGGGCCACATCAAGGTGGAAATCATCGTTGAGTTGTTGAACGCAAGGCACCAAGCACTGATGGGGGTGGCCACATCCTCAGTCGGAGTCGTTGTCACTGCCACGCTCGCCTATTTCGGCTCCGTAACTACAATAGAAGAGTACCTAGCTGGCACGGTTCGTACCGAGAGTCCCATCAAACCGTTCTTGTATCCCCTCCTGCTCCCGATACCCGTTGGGGCTGCAGCGCTTTGCATTCAATTCCTGCGCAGGACGACCACGTACTTCAATCAATGGAAAATGGGGAAAGCCGGCTAGCCGGCGGAAAACCGAGACGGGCAATAGTGAGTTCACGTTCTTCACCTGACGACCCACAAGCCCTCTGGACAGGCTGCGCCACGCTCATTCTCGGCGAGAATTTCTAAACAGGACCTAAGTATAAGTTAACGGTGGAAATCCCATGGAATGGCCTAGCCTACTCTTGATATTCTTCGCCAGCCTCATAACCTTGCTGATGACCGGCTTTCCCATCGCCTTCGTTTTCATGCTGCTTACCATGGGAGGCGCTCTTACCTTATGGGGAGGAGGCCCAGGCATGGAGTTGGTCGTGATTAACATACAAACCGCCGTATCCAGCTTCACGCTGCTCGCTATTGTGGAATTTACCCTGATGGGTATGGTCATCTTCCATTCGGGCATGGGGACTACCTTGCTCAGGGTTCTCGGTGAATGGCTAGGAGCAGTCCCCGGGAGGTTAGCTATACTCGGCATTGCGTTCGCCACCTTGTTTGCCACCATGAGCGGTTCGTCCCTGGCCAGCTCAACCGTAATGGCAACTGTGCTATGTCCCGAAATGGAAAGGCAAGGTTACAAGAAGCCCATGAGTATTGGGCCTATTTTGGGGGGAGGTGGGCTGGCCATGATGATCCCCCCCAGCGGACTCGCCATCGTTCTGGCAGCTATAGCCAAGATATCGGTAACCAAGATCCTAATCGGCGCTGCCATTCCGGGGCTCATGCTTGCCGCGCTGTATATGATCTATATTATTACAAGATCTGCTATTCAAAAAGATATTGCCCCCGCGTACGCCGTGGAACGTCCCCCTTTTTCTCGCAAAATCTATGACACAGTCGTCTATGTGCTGCCCCTTGGGCTTATTGTTTTTCTTACCCTCGGGCTCATTTTCTTAGGAGTGGCAACTCCATCCCAGTCCGCAGTCACGGGGGCTCTGGGTTCCTTTCTGCTGGCCGGTTTTTACAGAAAGCTGGACTGGAGCCTTGTGAAGATTTCCCTGCGGGGCACCGTCAGGATTGCCGTAATGATTCTTATGATCTTCGCCTCTTCCGCTACGTTCAGCCAGATCCTGGCTTTCGCAGGGATTACCAGGGGTCTCAGCGGCTTTGTCGCCGGTCTTCCAGTTCCCCCGATCATGGTTATAGTTGGGATGATGATCGTTGTGCTCATACTGGGAGCCATTATGGAGGTCGTTACGATATTCATGGTTACCATTCCCATTTTTATGCCGGTTGTTGAGGCACTGGGCTTTGATCCTATCTGGTTTGGGCTCTTGATGCTTCTCAATGCTGAGATGGCATTGACTACGCCGCCCTTCGGTACCAGCTTATTCGCGGTGAAAGCAGCAGCACCAGCTGGTACAACTATGCGGGATGTGTATTTAGCTGCGTTGCCCTTCCTTGGTTGTGACCTTGTGGTCTTGATAATCTTAATCGTATTTCCCGGAGTTGCTTTGTGGCTACCAAACCTACTGTGATCACAGCCTATCTTGCCTTATTCGCTGATTATTGATGTCTGAAAATATAGCGGCGTCCACACATTGCTGGTGAAGCTTCTCGTTGTTGGGTAAAAGAAGGGAGATGATGATAATTTAAGTTGCTTCGCAGGGGTAATCAATGCGCCTTCAGGCTATCTCAGCTGGAAAAGGTGTGGTGAATAACCACTTCGACGGATTCGTCCATAGTGTTTTTCATCATGCCTGTAACATTACCATCAACGATCAATCTCTTATCACCCTGCTGTCATCAAGCTTGCACAATGCTCCTCAGGGTCTTCGCCTCGATACACCTTCGGATTTCACCTTTGAGGACTATCTCGAGTTGGGTCAGCCAGTCGGTTGCCGAGCAAATATTCTTAGATTTTGCGGGTCACCTCTTTCCATTGATCTACGCTCTGCCCGACCATGGCGCTCCAATCTATCGGCAGTGCAGATCGACTTAGAGAAACCCGGTGCTTTTGGTGCCCTGAGGGTGGTGTGGGAGGAACTTCGGTGTCATTGCCGCAACCATGGGCTTACAGCCATCCTAACTAAGGGTTCCATCCTGGAGGAAAATCAACTCCCGTTGTCTGGCACGAAAATACTCGTTCAAACTGCGAGGAAATGCTTTCCGAAGCTGTTATATGCTACTGGTAAGAAGCAGGTGGACAAAGCCGCTTCTGCTTTAAAGCCCTTAATAGGACTGGGTCCTGGCCTTACCCCTTCCGGCGATGATTTCATCGTCGGTTACCTGGCTGGTCTATGGAGCACTGCAGGAGTGGAGCGATCAAGAAGGAGTTTTTTATCATCGATAGGGATTTGGCTTGCCAATTCCTTGAACGAAACCAACGAGATCAGCCGCACCTATATCAACTATGCGATTGAAGGAGAGGTTTCCGAACCCCTGGCGGTCCTGGCGAGGAGAATAGCTCAAGGCAGGGACTCGAATTGCATAAAAGAATCCACAGAGGCAGCG
>JAPUFX010000160.1 GCA_027293415.1 Candidatus Methylomirabilota bacterium | reverse complement strand
GTGGGGCAATTCCGCTAGGGTGGCATGGCCCGCCTTCGGCGCTCGGCGTTAGCCCCGCTGAGCACCCACCATGCGTAGGGGAGCCTCTCCCCGACAACCCCTAAGTGCCCCTGGCGGAACCCTGGAGTGCTTAGGAGGAGTTAGTTGGAGGGGCACTAGCATTCTAGCCTGCTAGCCTTCCAGCGTTCTACCTGCTGACGGCTGACCGCTGACGGCTGACCGCCAGGAGGTTGGTTATGTCGCTCGAGGGAAAAGTGGCGGTGGTGACAGGCAGCACCCGGGGAATTGGCCGGGCCATCGCCGAGGCCTTGCTTGATGAAGGGGTTTCGGTCGTCATCTCGTCCCGCCACCAGCGGGACGTGGATCGAACGGTGGCAGAATGTCGCCAGCGCGGAAAGGGAAAGGTGGCTGGCATCGCCTGCGATGTGAGAAACCCTCGACAAGTTCAGCATCTCATGTCTTTCGCGGTTCAAGAGTTCGGAGGCCTGGATGTCTTGGTGAACAATGCCGGGGTCGCCTACTTTGCCCCAGTCGCCGATCTCAAGCCCGAAGAGTGGGAGGAGATCATCGACACGAATCTCACGGGTGTCTTCTACTGTTGCCACGAGGCCATTTCAAAAATGCGTTCCCGTGGAGGTGGCTACATCTTCAATATCGGTTCCCTGGCCGGGACAAACGCCCATCCCACTATGGCCGCCTACAACGCCTCGAAATTCGGCCTTCTCGGTTTCAGCGAGGCCCTCTTCCAGGAAGTCCGCGCCGATGGGATCCGAGTAAGCCACATCCTGCCCGGTAGTGTCGAGACGGAATTCAGCGCCGGCGGCGGGGACAAATCGGGATGGGCCATCCTGCCCGCGCACATCGCCGATATGGTGGTCTATCTGCTGAAGTCGCCGCCTCGAACAATGACCACCCGTATCGAGATGCGCCCGGCAAAGCCCCGAAAGGGCTGAGCAGGGTGGGCGATGCGAGGCACACAAAGCGATGAAGCCTCGGTTCCCCCATGATTCTATTGGAAGAGGTGAGCTTCGATCCCGTTGTGGCCTGCTGGCTCAGAGTAGAGCTTTCTTCTCCCCGGTTCCGTCCCCGGGTCGTTAAGGCCCTGAGGCACCTTCGCATTCCCCCGCGTGTGATCGAAAGGCCAAACCTGACCAGTCCCCGCGAAAACTTCCTACGGCAAAAAACGTTGAAGCTTTACCGGGGAGACATCTGGGGAACCTTCCCCTCGGATACCCGGTGGTGGCGGTGCACGATCACCCCCGAAGAATTTCGCAGGCTTCGGGTCATCAACTATCCGACCTGGACCCTGCTCTCGCGCGACACCGGCCGCCTGTCTCGAGCGGCGCACGTGATCGCCGGGGAACGCCCCTCCGTCAAGGCAAGGGGCCGGTGGGCTCAAGAGGTTCAAGCGGTGATCACAAACGTGCGCGAGATCCGAGATCGGCGGAGGGTGGCCGACATCCTGCAGCATCCACTGATCTTGATGGGACGGCCGAAGGGGAAGACCTGGACGATCCTGGAAGGTAATAAAAGGGGAGCGGCCCTGTACATCCGGTGCATTCTCGCGAAGATCGAGACTCTTCCAACCTCACTCCAGGTCCTCGTCGGACTCACCGCACATCCTTTTCCCTGGCTGCGCGTGCGCTGAGAATTTTCTTACGAAGCGCCCCCATTGCCTCCGGCAAGCACGGAGCGCTCAGTGGCGGCGAGATTCTGCTCGACCCCCGGCATGTTGGGATTCACCGTTAAGGCTTTTCGGAAAAGATCCTGAGCCTTGCGCAGCTGGCCCAGGGCCAGACAACAGAGCCCTTCCCCACTCAACGCACCAAAGTGGTACGGGTTTCTGGCGACGGTAACCTCACAGTCCGCGATCGACTGCGCATACTCCCCCATGAGATAGTAAACCGTCGCCCGCTTGTTATATCCCTCGGCAAACTCGGGGGCTTGCTCAATCACCTGCGTAAACATGGCGACCGCCTCCGCCAAAGCCCCCCGCTCCAAAGCCTGGATCCCCTCCTGCAGCAGAGCATCGACTCCGGCATCGCCGGATCGGCACCAGATCTGCCAAAGCGAGTGCTCGGCGATGGTTCGTAATCCCCAGTCCTCATCCCGGAGGGCCCGAACCAGGACCTCTACGGCGCCGGTCCCACCAATCACCCCCAAAAGGTCAGCGGCCTGACGACGCGCCACCACCTCCCCCATCTGTAATTGTTTGATGGCATCCTCTTCGGACATCACACCCTCAAATACAGCCGTCAGCTGTCAGCGGTCCGCTGTCAGCTTTTTTTGAGATTTCTTTTTGCTGACGGCTGATTGCTGACTGCTGACAGCTCTCCTAGAGTTGGCGAACCTGGAGCGAAAGGTGCGCGATATGCTTGTACACCTCCCGCGCCCCCTGTGCCGTGAAGGTAGCCTCCGGAAACAGATGGGCGATACCGATGCCGTAATAGCCGAGTTCCCTGGCCGCAGCAACATCCTCTGGGATGCCGGCGAGAACGAAACTCTGCGCGGCAAAGGTCTCAACGGGCAGCCCAACTGTCTCTGGACAAACCACCATCTGCCCGCGCCCGCGCGGAGCTCGCTCAGTCCCGATCACCCATCCGAAGAGATCTCGCAGTTCCACCTCCTCGAGTTGACGCTCTGCGATCTGGGACCGTGTCTCAGAGAGGACGAACAGCTGTGCTTCCCGATCCGCCAGGGTTTGTAACAGCTCACGAGCCCCTTCAGAAACCACCGGCCGCGATGCAGCCATTGCACCGCGAAATTCGCTGGCGGCTTGGATGGCCTGTTCTCCTGAATGGCCGTGCTGGGCGAGGAGGCGCGCAAACTTCACCTCCAAGGGAAGAAGCGCATGGGCTTGGTAAAAGAGGAGGGCTTCTTTTGCCGAGATCTGATAAGCGCGCTGCAGGAACCGGCCGAACTCCCGCCGGTATAGGATCTCTGGATTAAAGATCACGCCTTCGAGGTCGACAAGTCCGAACCGATAGTCGAGAATCCGCGTCCCCATGCTCCAACGTTACCTGGAGAGGTATGTGAGATCAACTCCCTTTCCACGGATGCCGGTTCTGGAGATACTCGATTACACAGATCACGGCCGGGCCGAACAGGAAAGGGCTCCGCGGAATCGCGGGGCCCTGGGGGGAGACGACAACGAGCTACAGATCGTAGTACAGCACGAACTCGTACGGGTGGGGCCGGAGCCGGACCGGGTCCACCTCCTTCGTCCGCTTGTACCAGAGCCACGTTTCGATGACGTCTTCGGTGAAGACATCGCCCTTCAGGAGGAATTCGTGATCCCGCTCGAGCGCATCGAGCGCCTCGCTCAACGAGCCGGGAACCGACGGGACCTCCGCCAGCTCT
>JAPUFX010000159.1 GCA_027293415.1 Candidatus Methylomirabilota bacterium | reverse complement strand
CAGGGCTAGCCTTGAGCAGCCCGCGGGAGCGGCCTGTCGAAACCTGCCGGTGCGGCCGAGCCCGCGCCTGCAGGCGCATTATTCACGAAGACCCCGGTTCGTGAATAATGCGGGCTAGGTTTCTCGACCATTGTCCATCCTTGACGCGGGCGGAACCTCTCGGGGTTGCCGCGAGTGTAGGCATCTGGCACGACCACGATCTGCGAGCGACCGTCTTTCCAGATTGTTAATCTGTTTCGGCCCCCGTCTGTTTCCCACGATTGCCATTCCCAGAAAAGCATCTCGGCACCCTGAGGTACCGTGGTCCGTGCCGGGTGGGTGGCACAACCAAAAGCGCCGATTATCCAGATCGCGAATACGATCCAAGACTTTCGATTCATCGATTATTTCTGCTTAAGACACCTGGTCTATGAGATGGGTCTATTTGATATAGTAACCAGCGACTCGCCACTTCCCATCTTTGTCGCGCATGGGTGTGAGCGTCTCTATGGCGGACTTTTTCCTTTCAAAGGAGGTCGCAAACTGAATAAGGACGTACTCACCATCAGGGGCGCCAGGAAGAGTGGTCGTGTATTTTTTGTACTTGAGTGTTCTATAGATGGCCTTCCCGAGCGGCTTTCTAATAGCCTTCAGTGAAGCCACCCACTGCTCTTCCTGCACCGCGGCCTTGAAATAATCTGCCGCTCTCTCCCAGCTCCTCGCGTAACTACCCGCGTCTACTAATGCTAACCAGAAGTTGGCAGCCCTAAAGGCCTCTTTCTCTGCAGCCTGATCTGCCGTAACCGGTTGGAAGAGCACTAGGCCGAAAAATACGCCCAGTACGACGACCGCATACCTTTTCGTCTTTCTCATTGTTCCCTCCTCTAATCGCTCACCACCGGTTCTTGGAAGACGTAAATCCTAGCTAGGGTATCACCACAACCAGTACAAAACGGCTGCTAAAACTACTATTCTCACCACGATACTAAAGACAGTGTATCCAACACGGCCTCTCTCGCGTCGCACGGGGAAAGGCAGCTCTCTCTGCCAAAAGCGTCCCCAGTTGAGGCCAAACTGGTAAGTGGCTCCGTTTGCCTTGACGCGGAGGACATATCCAGGAATGAGCATCCAAGAGATCCAATATAGGACTGCCTCTTGAATATCATGGTATGGGATCGTCCAGTCGCCGCACACGAGGCCGTTGCGGGTGACGCCAAGCCTCGCCCGGCGGGCCGTGACCCAATTAAACGACCGGCGGACGTGGTCGCCCTCGGCGGTTGTCGCTTTAGTCCAGCACTGGTGGATCAGCTCATCCATCGCGAATCGTCCGTACCTCTGGTATCCCGTGTGACTCGGACAATCGGACGTGCAATTCTTGCGCCGAAATCGCGGAGTTCTAGCGGGTCGTCCAGCCTAGGATGGATGGGATGCAGAGGCGTGTTCGGTGGGAGGCCAGTCTAGTGCCGTCCCAAGGTGATAAGTGGTTCGACAGGGCATCGACGGTGAGCTCAGCCGAACCGCTCACCACCCCGAGGAAGATCGAGGGGCCGAATTTGAGTAGCCTGTCTTGTTGCAGGGGTCATGATCGAGTGCAGCGAGCAAGTTGGCACAAATAGTTGGAACGGTACTAGCGGTCTTTGGGGAAGGCAGAGCTACTTTTCCCAGTAGGGGCCTGGAGATTTTCCCTCTGCATAGTCCTTGAGGCGGTACATCAACATGCCCCATGTTGTGTTGCAAGACGCGAAAAAGCTGGTAGTCGAGCGCCAGTCACCGTGTGTGAAGGTAAGAACTATTGCTCCGTCCCTCTGTAAGATCTCCCAGGTAAGCCACGTGCCCTGCCACTCGTCGTGATCTCCAATACAGGACCAGACGACCTTTCTGCCTGGTATGAGCTTTTCGATACGCATGCGGAACAAGAACCGGCGATCGTAGAAACCGAACTCCGCAGTGCTTCCAACGCGCGGTTCGGCAATGCTATCGCCCGTCCACCAACCACGAAGACCCTCCACCGTCGCAATGGCGTCGTAAATCTTATCGGGTGAGGCGGCGATTTGGATTTCATGGTGCATGTCAGCCACTCTCGTTCTCCTCTCTGGTTTCTTCCTTCAAAATTTCGCGTTGCGCATAGGAGTCAACGCTATAATGCACGGGGGAATAGTTCGTCAAGGAAAAAGGGTGGGCATGCCTTCAAACAAATTTATGGTTGACATGCAAGAAAGGCTAGACAGCTCCAAGAAACATTATTATGATTGATGACGGTCGGGGTGACACAGACCCCTTTGCGTTCTCGCTTGTAATGGGGCAGGCAAGGACGGACCAGGCTCGGGGTCGAGATCGGCGTCGATTTCGGGCTGGCGGGTACTGGGCCCGCGATGTTGGATGCGCCGAGAGAGGAGGTGGTCCAGTCGTGAATATATGTAAGGTGATCTGTGAGGTGGTGGCCTCCTAGGCCTCGGTAGCACTCTAAGCACGTAGGGAGGTTCAGTACTTACGAGAGGTTATTGAAAACGCACGTTAGCTAGAATAGGCTCAGGTAGGGTCAGGTAGGGTGGACGCAGTTACATTTTTAGCTACGTTCTGCCCACCGTTCCTCTAACCTCCTCTTCCGCTTCGGAGAGGTTTAGGAGGCCCAGGCACCACCGGCCCCGATGGTCCCCGCTCTTCACCGGCGGGGCGGCTCGGCAGCCTTTGGCACCGACCGCAGCTTCCATCGGGGCTTTTTTTTCTCCTGATCCACCATGAACAGCCTACCGGCTCAGGGTTCAGCTTCCGCAAAACTCACTTCTTGCGGTCCGGTTTCAGGATCGATCTAAAAGACAGCCGCTACCGGGGGTGCTCGCCAGGGAGGGTGCCCACGGTGGAGGGGAGGGGAGACAATTTAGCTGCTTCCTACGTTGCGCTCCAGATGACCTTTCCGGCCTTATGGAAACAACTCGAGAAAAGCCTCAGCATTATAGAGGGTCTGCGCGGAGAACCCGAGACGGTCGGCAGCTTCCTTGAGGGTGATGAGCTTCATCGCGGATCAGCTCTGCTTAAATGACCTCTTATCCGCTCGAACAAGTAAGCCAAAGACGCTCCGTCATCCGTTACCACTACCCTTGCTCCAGCAGACCGCGCAAGTGTCACCGACGAACGCAGTCTCGATCTCACAGAGGGCACACAAACGTAACGGGAGTCCCTGCTCCTGACCCCAACGGTGAACGCCGGCCAACCCGTGCTCTTCATAGACCTCGACGGCCTCGTCGAGGAGTCGCCGCTCCTCGCTACCCATCTCGACCATCGTTCATCCCTCCCCGACCTTGACCTTTCCCGCCCTCTTCAAGCGCCGGTTCTCCCGCTCCACCCGGTCCAGCCGTCGTGCCAGGGTTTCCATCGTTGGCTCGTTCATCATTTCACTCCCGTTCTGACTTGTCTTCGCCCCCCCTGCTTCCGCGCCCTCTTCATCTCCCTGCGGGCCTTCCGGCGCTGCAACCGTTTCACGCTATCGCGCAGCAAATTAAAAGTTTTTGCCTTACCCCCCATCAGGCCGCCTCCCGTTCGTCAAGGTCCTTCCTGATCTTTT
>JAPUFX010000158.1 GCA_027293415.1 Candidatus Methylomirabilota bacterium | reverse complement strand
ATGTCTTCGCCAGCAGCTGCGCAACTCCGAAAACTCTTGAACGGTAGCGACCCTCTGGTGGTTCCCTTCGCCTACGACGCCTTTTCGGCGCGGCTGATCGAAGATGCGGGGTTTCAGGCTGTGGGTGTCAGCGGGTCTGCGGTCTCCGCCTCCTTGCTCGCTGCTCCTGACATGGGTCTTCTGTCACGTGAGGAAATGGTGGGCCAGGCAGGTCGGATTGCCGGCGCCGTGCCCGCCCTTCCGGTTATCGCGGATGCCGAGACGGGCTACGGTGACCTTTCTCAGGTCGCAGAGACCGTCCGCGCATTCGAGAGCGCAGGTGTAGCCGCTCTCTTCATGGAGGATCAACAAGACCCCAAGCGATGCGGACATCTTGAGGGGCGGCAGTTGATCTCTACAGACAAGATGCTGGAGAAATTGAAGGTCGTTTTGGAGGCTCGCCGCGACTCACAATTCGTGGTCATTGGTCGAACAGACGCTCTGGACGTCGAGGGTGTTGAAGGAGCGGCCTCCCGTGCCCGTGCTTATCTTGAGGCGGGAACGGATATGGCGTTCGTGGTCGGGCCTCGCAGCCGCGAGGAGTTACAAGCGATTCCACAACTTGTGAAAGGGCCTCTGATGGTCGTCCTGAGCGAGGGGGGAGCCACACCCCTTCTCTCCGTTGGGGAGTTGCATGAAATGGGGTACAAGCTGATTGGGTACTCGGGCCTGGCCATAGGTGCCGCTGCCCGGAGCATTAAACTCTGCTTACAGACCCTGAAAGAAGAAGGCACCACCAGCAGCCTGGCCGACAGCGTCATGCCTCTTCTTGAGCGCAATCGGCTGCTGCGCCTGCAAGGCGACGAGATCAAAGAGGATGAAACAAGGGTCGAACTTTAAAGGAGAATCCTATGCTTATCGACACACTGATTCACGGAGCTGAGGTGGTTTTACCCCATGGGGGTGGTCTTCAGAAGCTCGATCTAGCCATCGAGGACGGGCGGGTATCAGCTCATTTGGCCCCTGGCGATGCAAGCCTTATCAAGGCCCGCAACACCATCGATGCTAAAGGCAAAACCGTGCTTCCAGGCGTGATTGATCCCCACACCCACCTGGGCTTCGGCGACCCCAAAACAGATTACTCCACGGAAACCGCAGCTGCCGCCTTGCACGGAGTCACCACCCTGCTGAACTACCTCATGACCAAGGATCCTTATGGGGAAGAATACAAAACCAACCGGGAACTCGGGGACTCACAGGCTCATATCGATTACGGCTTTCACGCCATCATCTCCACCCGTGAGCAGATCGGCGAATTGGGCAAATACATCTCTGAATTTGGCCTGACCAGTTTTAAGTTCTTTATGAGCTTCCGCGGCCAGGAAGGCGCCTACGTCGGTCTGACAGCGATTGATGACGGCATCATGTTCGAGCTTTTCGAGATCCTGGGCCAGCACCCGGGCACCGTGCCCTGCATCCATGCCGAGAACATCGAAGTGGTCTGGCCCTTACGGGATCGCCTCCAGAAATCAGGCCGCGATGACCTGAAGGCATGGCATGAGTCGCGTCCTCCCTTCACCGAGGCCGAGGCCGCCGTTCGGGCCATGATGTTCGCTCGGGAGACCGGGAATGTGGCCTATATCGTCCACACCTCCTCAGGGCAGACGGTGCGAGAGGCACGCCGGTTCCGCAGCCACGGGGACGAGGTGCACATTGAAACCTGCCCCCACTATCTAACCCATACATACGATTCGCCGGTGGGTACCTTGGGCAAACAGAACCCGCCGTTGCGTGGTCAGGAAGATGTGGATGCCCTATGGGAAGCCATCGCGGACGGCACCGTCGATACCATCGGATCAGACCACGCACCGCGTCTGAGCGATAAAAAACAGGGGAGTGTTTGGTCGGCCTCGCCCGGACAACCCAATCTGCCCGTGATCCTTCCTGTTCTCCTCAGCGAAGGCGTTCGAAAACGCGGTCTCTCCCTGGAGCGGATTGCCGAGATCTCTTCGGCCAACGCGGCCCGCATCTTCGGCATGTGGCCCCGTAAAGGGTCGCTTCAGGTGGGGGCCGATGCCGACCTGGTGATCGTGGATCTGGACATGGAGAAAATCGTGACCGCTGCCGGGTTAAGAGGGCGAGCGGACTACTCCATCTACGAGGGCATGTCACTGACGGGTTGGCCCGTTTTAACCATGCTGCGAGGGGAGGTCATCGCTCGCGACGGGGAACTATTGGCCCAGCCGGGACAGGGAAGATTTCTTCACCGGCCGTTGGAAATCGAAAGCAAGGAACACGCTTCCGTATAGAGAGTCGGATTCGGCACCTGAGGTGTCTCCCACATTCCGGAGAAAGAGGGCGCACGTCAGTGCGCCCCTGCAGTTTCGGAGGTCCCTGTCAGGGAGTAGTCTTTTCGGGGACCGGCACCGGGGGCAGGCTGTAACCGTCCGCGATCATGTCCTCTCGTGTACGCACGGTGGCGCCTAACTTGAGAAGCAGAGCCGCCGTGGATGGGTGGCTGCCGTAGCTTCCTCGAGCACCTAAACGAGGGCTGATGCCCTGGGCCATCGACCAGGGCGTCTGTTGGTCGTTGTCTTTGGCGTTGACCTCGGCGCCGCGATCGACCAGGATCTGAACGACTTGGTCCTCTCCCGCGCCTGCAGCGCCATGAAGTGCGGTCTGGCCTAATTCGTTGGAGGCATGAATGTCGGCCCCGGCGTCGAGCACTACTTTGACGGCCTCGGCAGGATCTCCCAGTCGATATTTGATGGTGCCTTGTGTCATCCCGCGGCCCGCTCCTGCAGCCGCCATCAACGCAGTCAATTCCCCTTTTGCCCGCAAACTTGGATCAGCCCCGTTGGCGGCCAGGACTCTGAGGAGTTCGGCGTCGCCAGAGAGCGCTGCCAGGAAAAAGGGCGTGGCCCTTCCCAGGCCGAAACCTGTAGCGGCATCGTCAGGGCCCAGTCTCAAAGCGACGATGATCTGAGCGTTCACATCTGCTCCCTTTGCCAGCAGTGCCTTGACCA
>JAPUFX010000157.1 GCA_027293415.1 Candidatus Methylomirabilota bacterium | reverse complement strand
GTTGATCCACACCGCCCCGCAGTCGGCGCAGTCCATGCCGGTTGGCGGAGCAGTGTGAAGCACATTGTCGGGCAGGCGCTCAAGAAGATGGGCGAAGTCTATGGCACCGATCCCTCAGACTGCTTTGCCACTCTCGGTCCGGGCATCCGAGGCTGCTGCTACCAAGTAGATGAGCCGGTCATCGCCCCGCTTCAGCGTGCTGTGAGAGGCTGGCAGAGCTGTGTAAAACCTGCGGGGGAGGGTCGCTGGATGCTGGATTTGGCTCATCTGAATATCGGCCTCTTGCACGAGGTCGGACTCAGGCGGGACCGTATTTTTGACACCGGCCTCTGCACGGCCTGCCGTAACGATCTCTTCTATTCATACCGGGCCGAAAAACCCATCACGGGTAGGATGATGAGCCTAATCACCCTGATTTAGTTCACGGTTCATAGTTCACGGTTCACAGTCAGACGTCCAAGTTCCGAAACCCAACATCTAAGACCCAATACCGGGCTTTTTCTGTTTGCTGACAGCCGACAGCTGATTGCTGACAGCCGTTTTCTTCGTCGTCGGTCATCGGACTTCGGACGCTACCCGCTGCGTTGACACCTTTCAGGCCCTCTGTTACCTTACTCGAGAACGGGTTTCCGGGCGAGGCTCGAATGACTATAAAAGAGCGAGTAGAGGGCGTTCAGGAGCGGATCGCGGCGGCGGCCCTGAGGGTAGGTCGGGATCCCGGGGAGGTGGTCTTGGTGGCCGTGGCGAAGACCTTGCCGGCCTCGGCGGTTGAGGAGGTCATCGCCGCCGGCGTCAATAATATTGGAGAGAATCGTGTTCAAGAGGCCAAGGCGAAGATGGTCGAGGTCAAAGCCCCCTGTCACTGGCACATGGTGGGGCACCTGCAGACAAATAAGGCGCGGCTGGCGGTACGGCTTTTTGACTGGATCCAGTCTCTCGATTCCCCGAAGCTCGCCCACGAATTGCAGAAAGCGGGGTCTGACCTTGGGAAGCGGGTAAGAACGTTGGTGGAGGTGAATGTCGGCCAGGAACCAAACAAGACTGGGGTGATGGAAGCAGAACTTTTCTCCGTGCTCGAGCAGGCAGGGTCCCTGCCGAACCTCAGCATCGAGGGGTTGATGGCCATGCCTCCATATGATCCGGATCCCGAGGATGCCCGGCCTTACTTTCGCCGTCTCCACCAGCTTCGGGACGAAGCCGCCTGCCGCTTTCCTGAACTCGCATTGTCACAGCTCTCGATGGGCATGAGCCATGACTTCGAGGCTGCGGTCGAGGAGGGAGCCACGATAGTCCGGATTGGGACGGCCATTTTCGGCGAACGGCCAACGAAGTAGCACTCAACTGTCAGCAATCGGCAGTCAGCCACAAGGAGGCTAGGAGGCAGGGAGGAAATACCCGTTCCTCGTCTTGGGTTTTTGACTCCCTTGCCTTCCAGCTTTCTAGCGTCCAAGCGTTCCAGCTTAAGAATGAGATTGGATCTCTTCCTGAAGACCTCTCGCTTGGTCAAACGTCGGAGCCAAGCCAAGGCCCTCTGCGATGCAGAGCGGGTCCGGGTCAACGGACGTCCGGCGAAAGCGGGTCAACAAATTCGGGCGGGAAACCGCATTGCCCTGGATCTGTATCGGGGCGAGATGGTGGTCGAGGTACAAGAGATCCTGCCGGCGGTGAGGGGTCGGGGTGGAGCCTCGGCCCGGTATACGGTGGTGGCGGAGCGCCGATCGAGAAAGGGGATGATTGACCAGGGAGAAGAGGGGAGTGATGCAGGTTTTCATGAATAGCGCCAATGTGAAGGCGATCCAGGACGCCGTCGAGCATGGCCTCATCGATGGGGTGACCACCAATCCATCCCTGATTGCCAAGGAAGGCAGGAACTTTCGGGAGGTAGTCGAGGATCTGTCGGATCGTTCCCGGCCCGGTCAGCGTGGAGGTGGTAGGGACGACCTACGACGCAATGATGGCTGAAAGCCGGGAAGTCCGCCAAGATCGCTGACAATGTGGTGGTGAAGATCCCTATGCTCAAGGAAGGGCTCCGGGCGGTCCGGGACCTGAGCCAGGACGGGATCCGGAACCAATGTCACCCTCGTCTTCTCGGCGGCACAGGCCCTCCTTGGCGGCCAAGGCAGGGGCAACCTATGGTAAGCCCCTTTATTGGGCGCCTAGACGACCACGCCCATGTCGGCATGGATATCGTTCGCGATATCGTAACTATTTATGAAAATTACGCTTTTCCAGCCCAAGTCCGTGTGGCCAGTATCCGGCATCCCCTCCATTTTGTCGAGGCCGCGTTGTCGACTGCCCACGTCTCCACCGTCCCCCCCTCCGTCCTGCAATAGCTGCTAAAACACCCTCTGACCGACGTGGGGCTCGAACAGTTCCTGGCGGACTGGCAGAAGGTCCCCAAGGGGATATTTGACTCCCCTCGGGAGGCGAGGGGTCCCCGGAACAGCCCCTAAATCCGCCTCTCTGACCCCACTCCCCCCCCAATTCATTTTTTGCTTGACAACAATAGAACGAGATTTTACAATGCCGGCGCATTCAGGCATTGGCTATCCACACGCGTATAGAACTCCTTCCGAGTAAGTAAGCGCCGGATCGTCTTTCAGGGGTTCTCGAGAACGGGACCCTTCTTCCGAGCCTATTCCCCGTAACATATAGGCGGACGGATGGCTCATCGCCGCAAGGAAAAATCAGATTACATCGTCCAGTCGGTTGACAGGGCTTTCGACATCCTGGAGGCCTTCAACTATCAAGAAGAGGAGCTGGGGGTTACCGAGCTGAGCCAGAAGCTGGCGCTCCACAAGAACAACGTTTTTCGATTGCTGGCCACCCTCGAGTGCCGGGGGTATATCGAACAGGATAAAAAGACGGGAAACTACCGGTTGGGGATCAAGACCTTCGAGGTGGCCAATATTTTCCTCCATCATTTGGGCCTGAGACGCCAGGCCCGCCCCATCTTGGAGGAGTTGGTGAATCGGTGTGATGAAACAGCATATCTCGCCATTCTGGATGGTCCCGAGGTGGTGTATGTCTTGATGCACGAGACCACGCAGACGGTTCGCATCGTCCCACGCCTGGGGCACCGTCTGCCCGCACACTGCACCGCTTCCGGCAAAATCCAGCTGGCCCATGAATCGCGGGACCATATGGCCCATATCTTCGAAGGCCATGCGCTGAAGAAGTACACGGGCAACACGATTGATAATTATGAGAAGCTGATGAACCATCTGAAAGACGTCGCCCGGCTCGGCTACGCCGTAGACAACGAGGAATTGGAACAGGGGGTCCGGTGCATCGCGGCGGCGGTCAAAGATTACTCCCATCGGGTGGTGGCCGGGGTGGGGCTTTCGGGACCGGTCTCTCGGTTCTCCATGGAGCGGATCGAGAAGGAGTTGGTCCCCCTCGTCAAGGACGCGGCAATGAAGGTCTCCCAGCGCCTGGGTTACGAACTCCATTCCGTAAGCCTGGGATGATTGACGGATTGACAATGAAAGGAGGTGAGAATCAAAAGGAGACGAGAGAGGAATCGTGGTGTAAGACCGAACGGCTCACCCATTTCATCTAGCTAAAAGGAGGGTCAGCATGTCAAAGAGTTATCCGGTGCTACCCTGGCCAGCCGTTCCAACGCCGACCCCGGATGAAGTCTACAAAGGCGAGAGCGATGCGGCAAAGGAGTACGCGCTGTGGCTGGAGGCCAATCTCCGGCAGAGCGAAAACTTCAAAAAGCCTGAGGCCCTGAACAACATCCGGGTGCTCGACTGCAGCTCGATGATGATCATCGGCCACTGGTGCTCATCGCTCTTTTCAGAGCTGGGGGCCGAGGTGATCATGGTGGAACCTCCCGGAGGTGATCCGCTGCGCAAGCTCACCCCCTGGGGGCGGAAAGAGTACATGTTCAAGGATACAGAGACGGGCGAGGCGGTAGGCGCCCGCTTCCTGGCAGAGGCCCGGAGCAAGCAGTCCGTCACGTTGGACCTCACCAAGCCCGAGGGGCGTGAAATCCTCAAGAAACTTGCCATGCACGTCGACATACTCATCGAGAACGCCCCCCCCGGCCAGTTTGATGAGTGGGGGATCGGCTACCGGCAGCTCAGTCAGCTCAACCCCCGGTTGATCTACTGTTGGGTCGGCCAACTCGGCCAGTGGGGGCCCCTCAAGGATAAGCCGGGCAATCTCGATCCCACCGCCCAGGCCTCCTGCGGCTTTGTGCACGGCACCGGCGCTCCGGTGGCTTTCGGTGGAACCCCCACCCGATCCGGCTGGTGGATGTGCGACCAGGTCGGCGGGACCGGCGCAGCCATTGGAATCGTGACGGCGCTCTACTACCGGGAGCGGGTCTCGGGCCGAGGCCAGTTTGTCGAGGCGACCGGTGCGGCCGGCGTCATCCGCATCCTCGATTACAACTGGGGGTGGTACGGCGTGGACGGCAGTATCCGGCCCCGGTACGGCAACTGGGATCTCGCCATCAACATTTACGCGGTCAACCCCTGTAAGGACGGCCAGATCATGGTGGGCGGTGGCCACGACCGGCTCTGGTTCCGGATCTGGCGGACCGTCGGCAAGGATCGGCCGGAACTCGAGCAGCATATCGTAGAGGATCCCGCGCTCAAGGTGGTGACCGACCGGCTCCCGCACTTCCGGCAGGTCGAGACCTATACCACAATGTGCGAGTGGATGAAAGATAACACCCGGACCGATGCCGAAAATAAGCTTCAGGCAGAGGAGGTGGCCTCGGGCGGCGTCTCGTTCTTCGACGAAGTCTGCGAGTTTCCTCACTACAAGTATCGGGGACACCTGGAGGTCATCGACGACATCCTCTACGGCAAGGTCCTGCTCGGCGCCTCCGCCTTCCTCGGCCAGAAAACCCCGGGCCGGGTGAAGTGGATCGGCCGGCCGACCGGCTACGACAACGAGGATGTCTACCGTCGGCTGTTGGGCTTTTCAAAGGCGGACATGGACGGTCTCAAGAAGAAGGGGGTGATTTAATGGCGACGATGTCTTTTGAAGAGTATTGTCGAGACGTCTTTGACCCAAAAAAGGCGTTTGCCAAGCCAGAGCCGCTGAAGGGGGCGCGGTTCCTGAGCTGCACCCAGTACATCCTCGGTCCCTCCTGTGCCAATTATCTGGCCGAGCTGGGGGCCGAGGTGATCAAGATCGAGCTGCCCCGCCGGGGCGAGCCGATGCGGCATACCACCCCCTTCAACGAGCCCAAGCTCTACCCCTGCTCCAAGTGGTTGCCGGATGTGGGGACCGGGCTCGGTTTCTTCGGGGCCAACCACAACGAGTACTTCATCTCGGTCGATTTTCACAAGCCCGAGGGGCAGGAGATCGTCCGGATGCTCGGCGCCAAGGCCGACGGCGTAGCGGAGAACTACCGGGCCGGCACCTTTGACCGGTGGGGAATCGGCTATAGGCAGCTCAGCCAGATCAACCCCCGGATCATCTACCAGTGGCTGGGGGGCTTCGGTGGCTGGGGCCCCGGCCGGAAGCGGGCGAGCTACGACATCCTGGGTCAGGCCCAGGGCGGCTGCTTCTCGGTGACCGGCTGGCCAATCGACAAGGGAGGCAATCCGTCCAAGCAGACCATCTGGGTCATGGATTACTGGGGCGGGATGATGGGGGCCTTCCAGATCATCGCCTGTATGTACTGGCGTGACCATATCTCTGGCCAGGGCAACTTCATGGAGTACTCCCAGGTGCAGGGGGCCCAGCGGCACCTGTCCGACTGCATCGCACTGTATGGCCGTTACGGGCTCGTGGCCCAGCGGTTTGGGAACTGGGACATCCTCCTCTCTGTCCACGGGATCATCGGCTGCGGCAAGTCGTCGTATCCCGACTCCAAGAACCCGCAGGAGCTGGAGGTGGGCTACATCCTGGTCAGCGCGTACACCGATGCCGACTTCGCCAAGCTGATGAGGCTCATCAAGCGGGACGACCTGGCGAAGAAGTACACGGCCCACGATGAGCGGGTCAAGGCAGAGAGTCAGTACGAGATCTACCCGGCAATCGAGGAGTGGGCCAAGGACAAGACCAAAGAGCAGGTCCGGGATATCCTCGACAAGGAGGGGATCAACAACCAGCCGGTCTGGAATTCCAAGGAGGTTTCGACCCAAGAGCACTTCCACCTCCGGGGGGAGCTGGAGTGGCTGGATGATCCGTCCTTTGGGGAGTTGCAGAGCCAGGGGCCTGCCTTCCATTCGTCCGAGACTCCGCCCCGCCACAAATGGGCCTTCAAGCCGGTAGGGGCCGACAACGAGTACATCCTCGGCAAGCTCTGTGGCTTTTCCAAGACCAAGATTGCAGAGCTCGAGGCGGACGGGGTGATCTAACCAGGCTCTAACAAGAAGGAGGCATGCGCATGACAGATTATAAACACTGTCACCTGATTTTAGAGTGTGCCAAGTGCTCGGTGCTCAACTACATGGACCCCTTTTCCTACTGGAACTTCACGGGCAAGACCAAGTGCGCCGGCTGCGATTCAGTCTACGCCGTCACGTACTCCAACGGCCAGAGGATAAAGGGCCCGGACGCGGCCGAGGGGAAGCCCGATCGGCTGCCCGGCTTTGCCCAGACCAAGGACTTCAAGACCCAGTACACCTCGCCGGACAAGGTGAGCCCCCCGGCGTACGCGCGGGACCCGGCGAATAAACATGGACCGACCTACAAGAATGTCCGGGGAAACCTGGTGGCCGCCGGGAAGTTGACGGCTGCGGACCTGCAAGGGAGCCGCGCCCGGTTTATCGTGGAGGGCACACCCTATAAGCCGTCGTCGTAAGTGAAGTCACGGGGGCGCTCGACCCGAGAGCGCCCCCGTGCAAACCTTGGTGTACATGGGAGCAAGGAAAGGAGGCATTCAGGATGGCGAAAAGGACCTGGCCGACCGACACGTATCCCTTTGGGTGTCCCCACTACGCCCGGGCGCTCGATCCTCATATTGCGAAGGCGTACTGGGGCTACGATGTGGTGAACGACTGGCCCTACCAGAAAATCGTTGCCAAGGGGAGCGAGCCCAAGGAGTGTGATTACTGCAAGGGGACGGCTCCGATACGAAAAGGCTTTCCACTCGAGTAGCCTGTTCTTCATCGGGGGATGATAGGCACATCACGACCGCTTCGGCGGTCGTGATGTGTTTATGTTCCCATTGACACGTCCCTCTATGCAAGGTGGGGTGAGCCCCCGCTTTCCTCAGCGAAAGGAGAATAGAGCGATGAAGGTGGAGTTTTATTACAGCAGCAAGCATGCGCCCGGGGTCCAGTTTCCCTGTGATAATACAAAGGCCCTCGAGCTGTGCAAGCAGTTGAAGGACAAGGGGGTCAACGTCAAGACCCAGGACTGCGGGGAGGAGGCGGCTGCCTTCATGACGTATAATGCCGCCGTGACCGGCGCCCCCGCGGCGAAGCGGCCGGTCTTCGGCGCCAAGGGTGCATTAGAGGAGGAGTTCGGCAAGACGGTCCCGGCGCTGCTTGTCTTTGAAAAGGAAGCAGACCGGTACCCCAACGAGGTCTTTCCACGGTCAGATCGTGAGCTCAGTAGACTGGTCGGCATTGAGGAGGTCCTGCAGGATCTGTTGAACAAGGCCTAAAGAAAGAAGGAGGAGGGGTCATGGGAAAAATCCCAGAAGGGTATCTCCCCCCCAAGGAACTCTGGCCAACCTTGGTCTACAAGCTCCCCGAGTACCAGGCCTACCCGCAAAAATTCAACAGCACCGAGGAGCTGTTAGACAAACAGATGGCCGCGGGGAGAGGGGATCGGGCTGCCATCCTCTTTGAGGATAAAAAGATCCCGTATAAGGCGCTGCTCGGCATGGTCAACAAGCTCGGCAGTAGCCTGAAGGGCTTGGGGATCGAGGAGGCGGACCGGGTGGCCCTACGCGCCCCGAATATCCCCCCGGCGCTGGTGACGAATTTTGCGGTCCTGAAGATCGGCGGCATCTTCCTACCGACCTCCGGGCTCTTCTCCCGCGCCGAGATCGCCCACGTCTTCAACAATGCCGAGGTCAAGGCGGTGGTCGTGGCGGCGGCGCTGATCGAGGAACTGGAGAAGGCCAAGCCAGATCTCAAGACCTTACAGCATATCATCGTGATCGGCGGCACGCCCGAGCAGCAGGCCGCATGTAAGCAGAAAGGGTATCTCTTGTACCAGGAGCTGGTGGACGGCGGGAAGCCGGAGTGTGAACCAGTGCGCCGTGATCGCATGGATGTTTCGGTCCTGCTCTATACCTCTGGAACCACAGGGCCGCCCAAGGGGACAGCCCATTTCAATGAGGAGGCGCTCATCGTTCCAGATGGCTTCGGCAAGTACTGCTGGAACGTGACGGAGAACGATGTGATCCTGAGTGCCGCCCCCATCGCCATGGCTGCCGGATACTCCGCCGTGGCCACGATCCCCTACCGGTTCGGAGCGGCGGTCTCCATCTTCCCCCGCTTTAGCCCCGAGGGGATGTTCGAGCAGATCCAGAATCACAAGGCAACGGTTCTCTCGGCCCTGCCGACGGCCTATCGAAAGATGCACCAGATCCCCGGTGCGGAAAAGAAGTACGACCTGAGTTCCCTCCGAGTCTGTACGGGTGGGGGGGAGTCACTCACCGCGAAAACGTACGAAGATTGGAAGGAAAAGTTCGGCCAGGAGATCTTCGAGGGACTGGGGACCACCGAGATGATGTTCGTCTTTATCTCCTCCGCGGCCACCAAGAAGGTCAAGCCCGGCTCCATCGGACCAGCCATTCCGGGATATGAGGTCAAGGTGATCAACGAGGAGGGGAAGGAGTGCAAGCCGGGAGAGACCGGACAGCTCGTGGCGCGCGGCCCCACGGGGACGGTGTACTGGCGCGATCCCGAGAAGCAGCAGTCCGTAGTCAAGGAGGGCTGGTGCCGGGCCGGCGATATGGTTACCATGGACGAGGATGGCTACATCTGGTTCCTCTCCCGCGAGGATGACCTGATCAAGTCTTCCGGCTACCGAATCGGGCCGGAGGAGATCGAGGACGTCCTCGTCACCCACGCATCGGTGGCGGATGCGGGGGTCGTCGGGGTTCTAGACCCGATGATGGGCCAAAA
>JAPUFX010000156.1 GCA_027293415.1 Candidatus Methylomirabilota bacterium | reverse complement strand
TGATCCGACACCGCATTGAGACGTCGCAAGCGGTTCGGGATCTCGTCCCCCACCTTCCCCCACAGCTGAAACGAAAAGTAAAAGCAGCGCTAAGATCCATTGCCGATGATCCCTATCGGGCGAAGGAGCTTAAGGAAGAGTTGACCGGTTTGAGAAGTCGCCGGATAGCAAAAGCCAGAATCATCTACCGCATCAAAGGCTCCGTAGTGGAAATCGTCGCTTTTGGACCTCGCGCCGATATCTATGAGCGCGTCGCTATCGAACTCAGCAAGGGCTTGAGACAAGGTCAACGAAAATAAGGAGTTTTTTTCTTTTTCCACTTGGCTTCGATTCCGGGGACATAATACAAATTTTCTTGCCTCCCAGGGAACAGCCTAGAAATGGTGCCAGGAACCTTTTTGATGCGTCAATGGGGTCAGGGGCTCAGGCAGACCTTTTTGATCTTTTGGGCCGTCGCCCTTCGCTGAGATATTTAAAGAAGTCTTTTCACGTAACCCACAGGATAGCCTCGGACCGCTGTGTATCTCCCCGCAGCCATAAAGGCAGCTGCCACTAACTGATCACCAGACAATATTCGGCTACGCTGATGCCAGGCTCGCCAGTTGCTTCTTGGAGATCCACCGCCTGTGCTGAGTAGGCCCGAAGGGCAGTATCGAAGGACTAAGAACCGAGGACGGCGCGATATGACTCAGCGCTTCTATCGTATGGACGGCTTTCCGTCATAAAAGACCCCTTATCCCCACCCTGCAGCAGAGAAGGTTGGTCGACGGGGAAACGGCTCTAAGGAGCCGCGATAGTTGAGTCATTACATCAGTGAAGAGGAATACAGCACCGTAAAATTATTGCTGGAGGCAAGAAGATGACCGTAAAATCTTTGCGTATTCCAGAGGACATCGAGACAGCCATCGAGTATGTGGCCAGGTCTTACGGCCACGCAAGCTCACTCTTGGGGAAGCCGCAAGACTTCTAAAACTTCCTCTCTCCGAGACAATAGACGTTCTGTCGGAAACGGGAGTTAAGGGCAACGTTCGAACCAGTGAAGTTTTGGAGAGCCTGAGAGTGACCAGATGACTGGTGTTGGACGGGACGGGGGTGTATCCGCATGTCATTGTTGGAGAGAGACGGAATCGAGCCCGGAATTTCCGAAAATAAAGATCGCCCAGGTTCATGCCGCGAATGACGATCAATGTCCCATCAAACAGGCCGAGGATCCCGGCGAGATCTGGGGCGTAGAACTGGTAACGTTCAAGAAGGGCGGACATGGGTTGGGCAAGGACGGGGGCCCTTCAAAAAAACTGGCTAAGGTCGTCCGGGAAATATGGCATCCTTCGCCCGAAGCCTGACGTTGCTGCCCGAACTCATAATGGCAGAACCGTTTGGATGTTCAGGCCAGAGCCCGCGCACGCCATCCTTTACAAGACCCGCGCGGGCAGGGTACGATCGCCATCGAGATGCGACGAGCTCGCGATCGTGGCGGTGGGGTAAACCGTCCCTTCATCCATGCCGGGGCTCGGGCGACGGGTCATGAGAGAGAGGCCATTGGATTGATCGACGATGCGCGAGCAGATGAGGAATAAGGCAACGAGTCGTCTAACGGAGCTCGTTCGAGCGGCCGACGCCGCAGTCCTGGGGCAGTTGGTCGAGCGACTGACCGGCACGCGCCCAGATGTCCGGCGTGAATGCCTGGGGTTTCTGCAGAAACGTGTGGTTTTGGCTTCCCAGTCCGACACCGAAGCTGCAGTGCTGTTTGCGCTTTGGGAGGAGCTGGAGCCGGATCTCGCCGAATTGGACGAGTACGGCGGTGGGGGTCACGACACGGAAGATCACGTGGGAGAGCTGCTGTACGAGCTGTCCACAAAATTGAAACGGACCCGCATCGCCGGGGATGATCGCCGGTCGCTGCTGGAGGAGGTGTTGCCGTATATCCGGAGCGGCAACGCGGGCATGGACGATGCCCTTTACGACGTAGCTTACGCTGCTTGCCGGGACAATGAAGACCTGCGCTACTTCGCCCAACGTTTGGAGAAGCTGGGGAAGGACTGGCCTCTAGACCATGCACGACGGATCTACCGCAAGATCGGCGACCGGGAAAAGTATCTGGCCCTGCGTTCCCGCAGGATGGAGTATGGGGCCGACTATCACGACCTAGCAACCTTTTACTGGGAACAGGGCAACCGGGAACAGGCGTTGGCGGTTGCCCGGGAAGGCATGCGCAAGGGCAAAGGCCGGATGGATGAGCTCCGCGCCTTCCTGGCTGAGCGGGCCAAAATATCCGGGGACCGGCAGGGTTACCTTGAACTCCAGTTCGAGCAGGCTACCGAGGGATTGACGCTCGCGAGTTACCAATTTTTCAGGAAGCTCTGCCGAGCTGAGGAATGGAGAGTGTTTGAGTCCCGCATGGTCGCCGCCACGGCGCGAGCCTGGCCGGAAGAGCGGCTCAAGATCTACATGCATCGCAGGGAATACGACCAGGCGGTCCGCATCCTGTCCACCATGCCTTATCCCGATAGCCGTTATGGCGGCGACGATCCTCTCAAGATCGCTGCTCAGTTGGAGGAGGGGTACCCGGACCAGGTGCTGGCCTTCTACATGTCTGGTCTGGGAAACCTGAATCAGAACGCCCAGCGCGAAACCTACGCGCACAAGGCAAGGGTTGCTCAGAAGGTCCACCACATGTGGCTCGATATGCTCAAGAGACCGGACAAGTGGCAGGCATGGGCGAAGCGGATCAAAACGCTCAACTCGAAACGCCCCGCCTTCCAGGAGGAGTTCGCCAAGGTTGTTCTTGACTGGAACACCTTGTAGGTCCCTTCGGGCGTGACCCCCTGGGAAGGGATCTGACCATGTCCCATATCTTTTTGACTGGACACGGGGGTTGGGAAAGGCGGTTTTCGTGTGCAGGGGATGCGTTCTTCCCTCCGTCGTTCCCGCGCAGGCGGGAACCCAGCACCCTATCCTGGATTCCCGCTTTCGCGGGAATGACAGATCGGGCCCGAGTGAGGCCTCGACGATGCTTCTCACAGGCTTCGGCGACGGCGTCTTTTCAACAACTTACAGGAATCCGTTCCACACCCACCGTGTCCAGCCCAGGCTTATGGGTAAAGATCAGGGGAAGGGATGGAGAGGAAACCGTGTCACTCGTACTTGAGTGGGCGTTTCAGCACAGCGAAGAACTGCCGGAGAACTGGAAGCGAGCGGAGCGGAGGGAAGAGCTTCACAAGATTGAACCCCTTGTTTGAGCGGAGTTACTTCACAACCGTCTATCGAAACTCCGGTACTGAATGGCCTCGGAGACATGGGCGGGTTGGCGTGTAGGGTCAGGGCTTTCGTTTATAGCACTGCAACAGCCCTGTTACGACCCACCCACTTGCCCTCGCTCAATCTTGGCTTGGATCTGTGAGATCCTCCCCCCAACGATACCCCCAGCGCGTTCATCCCACTGTGAAGTGTCATGTTTGCTCAATTGTGCAAATCTGCAAATATCACCGCGAAGGTAAAGTCGAATCAAGATTTTAAAGGGGTCGGGAGTCTTTTCACGTAACCGACAGCATGACCTCAGAGTGCCGTCTATCTCCCCGCGGCCATGAAGCCTCCACGGGCGTAAGCCCGTAGTCCCTTCATTTCTTCGGCGAAATCCACCGAAGCACCTTCCTTCGCTCTTCGAGCTTCGGAGGGTCCGCCGATCCCATTCATCCACGGCCTTACGGCCCTGGCCTTCTGCGAAGGCGGATAAAAGCAGAGGCCACAGATCGACCACCAGGCAGTATTCGGCAACGCGGATGCCAGGCTCGCTCGTGGCTTCTTGGAGATCCACCGCCTGGCCTGAGTAGGCCCGTAGGGGCGTATCGAAGGGCTGAGAATGCAAGCATGGTGCGACATGACCCACTGCTTCTATCGTATGGATGGCTTCCCCGTCGTAAAAGACTTCCGACCCCTCATCTCGCCCTACACTCAGTGTTGACCACCGCTATCAAAGTCTTCAACCACTACGACGGCAAAGTCATGTATTGAACCTTTACGAGGTGTGATTGCCCCCATCAACGGCGTCTACGATGTGCCGCAGCCACGTCTGTAGGCTTTAATGGCAAGAGTTGTTGTTGAAAGTGTGCAACGGCCCGTGTATCGGAAGGCCTAGCTTCGGTTGAGGGGGCATAAAGCATTGCCATCTGGCGCACCACAAACGTGAGATGGTGATTTACTCCCGCGGCAATCCATGTCGTCGGGGTGCCAGGGTTCTTTCTCTTCAATGGCCGTTCGAAGATGTATCGATCTCCATAGCTGAACTCGGCGCCACAATATTCCTGACGTTGCATTAGCAATTCTGCGTTTGCAGGATACTGACCGTAGCCAGCTCCTCCCTTGTTCCAAAGACCCTCGCCCCGCATGATCACCCAATAATCATCAGTTGTATATCTAATACTGGCGCTGATGTTCATCCCCGGAAAATTGGGACGTACGAAGGGATGTAAAATAGCATAATCCCCAAACAGCGGGATTCGGGAAGTACGGCGGCTCCCAGCGATGCCTTTCCACAACTGCCATTCAACCCGAGGAACCAGGTGTTCACCCACCTGCAGATGCGATAAATCTGGGGGTAAAGAGCCGCCTGTTAAGGTCACGGTGTTCCAAGCACTGAGGTGTGGTAATCTCTCATAGAGCACCAGGTAGGTCGAGGTCTCATGGTTCACCAACTGCAGGTCCATCAAAAGATGTACAGAGCTAGGTGACAAGTTAGCCTTGGACAAGAGTGCTTCAATTCTTCCACTTATAGCATCTCCTTCAAAATCTTTGACACATACCCGTAGGCACATTGCTTGAGTAGATTGTACTGCCTTACAGATAGCCTCCCCGTATG
>JAPUFX010000155.1 GCA_027293415.1 Candidatus Methylomirabilota bacterium | reverse complement strand
GGCACCGGGAGGAATCCGGGTCGTGTCAAGGAGAATACCCCCTTCCCCTTCGCCTGGGCCGATGTGCGGGCCGAGGGATGCACCATGTGCCGGTCCTGCGTCAATATCTGCCCGGTCCACGCCTTCAAGCTGGATGACGAGAAGCACACCCTGGAGTTTCGCTACATGAGCTGCGTCGCCTGTGGCATGTGTGAGAAGGCGTGCCCGGAAAACGTCATCACCCTGCATCGGGACCTGATCCTGGAAAAAGCGGCCTTTGCCTATCAGGTGATGGTCCAGGACGAGATGGTGGGCTGCCTCCAGTGCGGGAAAGAATACATCAACAAGCGGGCGCTCGCTGCCATTCAGGTCAAGGTGGGGATGATGGAGGCCTTTCTCGAGGGCCGGGCGGATCTGCTGCTCATGTGCCCGGACTGCCGGGCCGTCAAGGCGATGATGGAAATGGAGAAGGGATGGGAGCCGTGATCGGCGATCGGGAACTCAGCCAGTTCCGCCGTGAGTACTACGAACTTCTCTCTGTCCTTTTCCTGCGGGAGCCGACGGCGGAGCTACTAACGCTGCTCGGGCAGAACCTGGAGGCTCGCGTCGAGGCGGCAGCTGCCCTGCGTCCCCTCTTGGGGGAAGGGTGGCGGGAGGTGGGCCAATTCCTCCAGCAGGATCGGGAGAACCCCCAGGGCCTGGCGGCGAAAGTGGTCGAGGAGTTCACCCCCCTCTTTGTGGGTCCGGGCATCCCAAAGATCACCCCCTGCGAATCTTTGTATCTCACGGGCAAGCTATTCGGTCCCCCCCTCGTCCAGATCCGGAACTTCATGCGGCGGGTCGGGCTCGCGAAGCAGGAGGAGTGGCCTGAGCCAGATGACCACATCGCCTTTACGTCCGATATCATGCGCCAATTGATCACCCGGCAGGAGACTGCAGCCAATCCCGACGAGGAGACCCAATGGCTCAATCTACAGGGGGACTTCTTGAAAGCCCACCTCAGCCGGTGGGTCCCCCGGTTCGCTGAAGATTTAGAAAAGCTCGGGGGAGAGTTCTACCGGGGCGTGGGCAAGGTGGTCCGGGGGTTCCTGGAGTTTGAGAAGGAGCTCCTGGCGGACTGGGGTTCGGAGAGGCCCGCCCATCTGATCCAGGTGAAAGAATCGGGCTTTACGGGGCCCCTGTTTACGGCCGAAGCGGCAGATGAGCCGGAGGAGGAGTCCCCCTCTTGCCCCCCTCACGGATAGGCGGGGACCCCCTTAAAAAATACTTGACAGGCGGGATCGTGTTTCAGATAATCTGTAGGTACTGAAGCACCTACACCTTAACGTAATGTCCTACCAGTAAAGAACTAGGGTCCACCAACCACTGCACGGGGCGTCGTTTATGGCGGCCCAAATTTCAAACCGGGTTTTAATAAACCACCTGAAAGGGATTAGTGTATCCGAAAGGGGGTGATGTGTTTGAACGAAGGGACCGTGCGAAAACTGGACCGAGTGAAGCGCACAGCAGTGATCGAAACGTCGGATGGAAAGGAGGTGACGTTAAAGTTCCCTGAGGATCTCATCATTGAAGTCGCCGAGGAAGAGACCATGGGGATGCAAGGCGGAAGCTTCGAAGACCTCCAGGAGGGGTTCCTGGTCGAGTTCGAGCACGCTGAACTTGAAGAGGGTTCCGGTGTATGTCGCTCCCTGACCTGCATCAGTTGAGGCGAAGGAAAGGGGGATATTTATATGAGTGAGAGTAGATCTGGTAGCGGTCGCAGGACGTTCCTGAAAGGGCTTCTGATGGGCGCCGGTGTCGCAGCCGCTTTGGGGATGACCGGCAAGAAGGCCGCGGCGGCGCCCAAGTCCAAGAAGCCCTCGAGTCGGGAACCCATCCTGTACCGCCGCACCGAAGACGTGGAAAGTTATTACAAGACCCTCTACACCTAGGAGTAGGACGGAGGTATGGGGATGACGCTACGGAGAGTAAGAGCGAGCGAGGCCATGGCCTCGCCCTCATGGCTCGACAAGCTGAACCCCGTGATCGACCGCCGCAGCTTCTTGAGAGCGGCCGGAATCGGAATGGGCGCCGGGGTGATGAGTTCCGCCCTGCCCGGTCCCCTGACCCGGGATGCCGCTGCCGCGGTCGAGGCCCCAAAGCTGAACCAGATTAAGACGATCTGCGGCAACTGCGCCGTCGCGTGCGGCTTTATCGGGGAGGAACAGAACGGGGTTTGGGTCAGCATCGAGCCATGGTTTGAGCACCCCATCAATTTAGGGAGCCTCTGCTCCAAGGGGGCAGCGGGTCGGGAGCACGTGATCAGCGAGAAGCGTCTCCGCTACCCGATGAAGCTGAAGGGCGGAAAGTGGCAACGGATCAGCTGGGACCAGGCGATGTCCGAGATCGCTCAGAAGCTGACCGCGATCCGGAAGAAGCACGGTGCGGACGCGCTGATGATCCTCGGCTCGGCCCACCATGGTAACGAGATGGCGTACAGCATCCGGAAGTTCGCCGCCCTTTGGGGCTCCAATAACATCGATCACCAGGCCCGCATTTGCCACTCGACCACCGTCGCCGGACTCGCCAATGTGTGGGGCTACGGCGCCATGACCAACTCGATGAATGACATCCGCAACAGCCGGAGCATCATGGTCATCGGCGAGAACTGTGCCGAGTCCCACCCGATCTCGATGCAGCATATCCTGACCGCCAAAGAGGTGAACAGGGCCCAGCTCATCGTGATCGATCCCCGGTTCACCAAGACGGCGGCCTTTGCCAATCAGTACTACCGCCACCGCTCGGGCACCGACGTGGCGCTCATCTACGGGCTTTGCAACATCATCCTGGCCAATGGCTGGGAAGACCGGCAGATGATCAACGAGCGGACGTACGGGTTCGACGAATGGCAAAGCGTTGTCAAGAAATTTGACCCAGACACGGTCGCCGATATCACCGGCCTCACCAAGGAGGACCTGCACCGGATCGCCAAGACCATGGCGGACAACCGCCCGGGGACGGTGATCTGGGCGATGGGCGGCACCCAACACACCAACGGCACGTGCGTCACCCGCTCCTACTGCACCATGCAGCTCATCCTGGGCAATATGGGGGTGCGGGGTGGCGGCGCCAATGTGTTCCGGGGGCATGACAACGTCCAGGGTGCGACCGACCTCGGTGTGCTCTCGAACACGTTGCCCGGGTATTACGGCCTTTCCGAGAAGGCGTACAAGCACTGGAGTAACGTCTGGGACGTCGATTTCAACTGGGTCAAGGCGCGGTTTAACCCCAAGACCTTCAACAGTAAGGGCTTCACGGTCGCCCGGTGGTACGAGGGCGTCCTGATGGATGCCAAGAAGGAGCTGAGCAACGGTGGGGTCAACGTCCATGCCGCGCTATACTGGGGCCATAGCTCAAACTCCCAGTCCCAGATGGACCGCGTCAAGAAGGCCCTGGAGAAGGTCGAGCTCTTGGTCGATATCGACCCCTTCGTCACCAACACGGCCGTGCTGCCCGACCGGAAGGATGGGGTCTACCTCCTGCCGGCGGCGACCCAGTACGAGCAGTGGACGAGCGTCACCAACTCGAACCGGGATATCCAGTGGCGCAACAGAATCGTGCCGCCGGTCTGGGAGTCCCGGACCGACCTGGCAATCCTGCTCGACCTCGCCGAGCGGCTCGGGCTCAAGGACAAGCTCATTCACAGCAAGCGGGGCAACTGGAAGGGCGTGCCAAAGAGCGCGAAGGATCTCAAGGAGCTTCCGGAAGAAACCATCGACGACATCATCCGGGAGTGGAACCTTGGCATGCGGACCATCGGCATGGTCGGCCAGACCCCAGAGCGGATGAAGCGGCAGCAGAAGTGGGCCCACGCCTTTGAGGTAAAGACCAAGCGCGCCGAGGGTGGGCCGGTCGATGGGGAGTACTGGGGTCTCAGCTGGCCCTGCTGGAACGAGAAGCATCCCGGCACCCCCATCCTGTACCGGATCGAAGTGCCGGTGGCCGAGGGGGGCATGGGCTTCCGGGCCCGGTGGGGGGTCACGTCGCCCGACGGCCAGACCATGTTGGCGTCGGCTGGCTCGGCCCCGCCGAAGAGCTCCATCGACGGCGGTTATGCTGAGCGGAAGAACTGGAAGACCGATCTCAGCGGTAAGGTATTTGAAGAGGCCATCGCCCAGGGGCTCGCCCCATACGGCAACGGCCGGGCCCGGTTCAAGGCCTGGAATATCCCGGACCCGATCCCGCTGCACCGGGAGCCGCTCCACAGCCCGCGGCCCGACCTTATCGCCAAGTACCCAACCTACGATGATGTCAAGAACCATTACCGCGTGCCGACCCTCTGGAAGAGCCTGCAGAAGCCGGACTGGGTGAAGAAGTACCCGATCATCCTGACGACCGCCCGGCAGGTCGAGTTCGAGGGGGGCGGTGCGGCCGAGCGGGCCTGCTGGTGGCTCGTTGAGCTGAACTCGATGTACTGCGAGATTCACCCGAAGCTGGCCAACGACTACGGGATCAAGCACGGCGGCTGGATGATCATCGAGTCGCCGGAAGACCTGGATGACAAGCCGAGTATGGTCAAGGTACAGGCCAAGGTGACCCGCCGGGTGGGGCCCGACACCGTCATGCTCCCCTTTCACTGGGGCGGCTCTTTCGAGGGGAAGTCGCTCGCCCACAAGTTCCCCGAGGGGACGGTGCCTTACGGCATCGGCGAGTCGGCCAATGTGATCACCAACTACGGCTACGACCGGGTCACCCAGATGCAGGAAACCAAGACGGGCCTTTGCCGGATCCGGAAGGCCTAAGGAGGTGTGAGCTATGGCGCTATTGACGCCTGCGCGGATGAAGTTCTACATCGACGTCAAGCGCTGCATCGAATGCGGCGGCTGCGAGGTCGCGTGTAAGAACGAAAATAACGTCCCGCAGGGCATTGCTCGCATCCGGGTGGTCACGGTGAACGAGGGGGTGCCGGGGGAGACGAACGTCGCCGTCCCCTGCATGCACTGCTCCAAGGCACCGTGCGTGGCCGTCTGTCCGGTGGATGCCCTATACCATCGACCGGATGGGATCGTCCACGTCAACAAGGAGACCTGTATCGGGTGCGGGTATTGCCTGTACGCCTGTCCCTTTGGAGCCCCGCAGTTCCCCAAGTCCAGCCCCTTTGGGGCGCGGGGCGTCATGGACAAGTGCACCTACTGCGCCGGCGGGCCCGAGGAGCCGCTCTCGGAGAAGGAGCGGCGGATGTACGGGTCCAACCGGATCGCAGAGGGGAAGTTGCCCATGTGCGCCTCGGTTTGCTCCACCAAGGCGCTGGTGGCCGGGGATGCCGAGGAGGTGGCCAATGTGGTGCGGACGCGGATGGCCGCCCGCGGCTCTGGTGGCGGCGCCTGGGGGTGGGGGAGTGCCTATCCCACGGGTAGGTAGGCGGGTTCTAGTACGCCAAACGTAGCAGCCTCGTTTTTGCACTTGAGAAACCGGGATCCCCACCGGTATCCTTATATCGAGGGCACCGGTGGGGATTTCCTTGCTTTAGGGGTATTTTTCAAAACCATTAACCCGTGGGCAGGAGGGGATAGCGATGCCACCAATTGATCAGTTGGACCCGAGTGGCCCACTTGTCCAGCTCGTGGCCCGCCAGTGGTCTTCGACGCCTCACATCCCGCTGTATCTCTTTTTCGGAGGGTTGGCGGCCGGGATCTTTATCGTTGCAGCGATCTGCGACCTGGTCAGCCTGAAGGCCCCTCGGTTTGAAGCGGTGGCCAAGGCCGCTGGGTATTTGGCCTTCCCCATGGCCGCGCTTGGCGGACTCTTTCTGTCAATTCACCTCGGGAAGCCGGAGCGGGGGATCCTCTTTCCGCTCTTCTTCACAAACTTTGAGTCGTGGATGGTCATCGGCGCGTGGATCCTTGCCCCCTTCATGGCCGTGTCTGCAGCCTACCCAGCTCTGTGGTTCTTTGGGGTGGACCGCCGGGCACGGATTGTGGTCGCTATCGTCGGAATTCCCGTGGCGATCGGACTCGCAGGGTATACCGGGTTTCTCTTGAGCGCTCAGGGATTCGTCCCTCTCTGGAGCCAGAAATATCTCCCCATCATGTTCCTGAACTCCGGGGTCACAACCGGGATCGCGCTCGCCGGCATTGCGACGCTCGTGGCCACCCAGATCTCCTTGCCTTTGGTGGGGCCGATACGCTTGGAAGACCGGGACCGCTCTGACGTGATTCGATGGCTCACCCTTTTCATGGGGATTGCCATCCTCCTCGAGTCCTTCGAGTTGTATAGCTTCATGGGCTATCTGACGCAGAAAGCGAAGGGGGGGGAGTTCGTCGTCAATGTGCTCACTCAAGGAGCCCTGTCGTCCTGGTTTTGGGGCGGGGTCGTCGGAGTGGCCCTGGGGCTTCCATTGCTCCTGGCCGCAGCGAGCTTCCTGACCAAGCGGCCCATCCCGGCGTTAGCATACTCCTATTTCGGCCTGGCCCTGTTGGGAGGAATGATCCTCCGATTTGTCATCGTGTGGGGGGGCGAGTACAAGCAGCCTCTCGTCTTTCCCCCCTCCAAGTGGCCCTTTAACCTGTACTAGCCGATGCTGGAGGCGCGTGGGTACCTACCGATTCAAGGCAGGACGATTCGAGGCACTCGACAAGGGCGTGGTCACGGAACGACCCCTGACGATCATGGTGAACGGCCAAGAGCTGGCCACCATGATGAGCACCCCGGTCCAGCTGGACTGTCTGGTGGTGGGGTTTCTCTCCTTCGAAGGCATCATCGAAGATCTCTCTGAGATTGCCTCGCTTGAGATTTACGAAGAGATGGGCCTCGCCGAGGTCACCCTGACCAAGCCGTTCACCCCCCCGACCCGGCGTGTCTTCACCTCGGGGTGCAGCGGGGGGATCACCTTCTCGTTGACGCTGCAGCAATACCCCCCGATCCTTACCGACGATCTGCTGCGACCGGAGCAGGTCTATCCCCTCATGCGGCAGCTCTTTGATGCCTGTACCCTGTACAATGCCACCCGAGGGGTCCACGGGGCGGCCCTGAGCGACGGTGAGAGGCTCCTCATTGTGGCAGAGGATGTCGGCCGCCACAATGCTTTGGACAAGATTATGGGGGAGGCCCTGTTAAAGGAAATCCCGACTCAGGGGCGACTCCTTTTGAGTACCGGACGGATCTCCTCGGAGATGCTCCGGAAGGGAGCGCACATGGGAACCCCCTTCATCATCTCGCGGACCTCCCCCACTTCCTTAGCTATTGAAGGGGCAAAACAGCTCGGAATTACCTTGATCGGTTACGCCCGCGGGGATGGCTTTCATCTCTACACCCATCCAGAGCGGATCCTGTACACGGCTCCCGAGCCGACACCTGCCCGATAAGTCCTCCCCCGTGTTCATCTGGCTCCTATCCTTTCCCTCTCCGATGACCGCATCCACTGCCCGGAACCCTATTGAGGTTTGGACGGTGGCTCCGTATAATTCCGGTACCATGCCGCTCCGTGTAGGTAATGGACGTTCGGAAGTCGAGGGGATCCGCCCATGAAACGCATCGTCATCGGGACCGCGGGCCACATCGATCACGGCAAGACCGCCCTGGTGAAGGCCCTCACCGGTATCGATACCGACCGGCTCAAGGAGGAGAAGGAGCGAGGAATTTCCATCGAGCTCGGCTTTGCCTCCCTGAGGCTTGGGGATGACATCATCCTCGGGATTGTGGATGTTCCCGGCCACGAACGGTTCGTCAAAACGATGCTGGCTGGCGTGGGAGGGATCGATCTGGTCATCCTGGTCATTGCCGCCGACGAAGGGGTCATGCCCCAGACCCGAGAGCACCTGCACATCTGCGAGCTCCTGGGCATCCGACGGGGACTTCTTGCTCTTACCAAGAAAGACCTGGTAGATCCCGATTGGCTCGAGCTGGTGTCAGAGGAGGTCCGGACCTTCCTGGCGGGAACATCCCTCCAGGATGCGCCGATCGTCCCTGTCTCCGCCATCAATGGCGAGGGCCTCGCTGAACTCCGAGACGCCCTCGCCAGCCTCGCCACCGAGACCCATCCGAGACGCACGGACGGAGTCCTCCGACTTCCTATTGACCGCGTCTTCACGATCCGGGGCTTTGGCACCGTCGTGACCGGAACCCTCTGGACTGGCTCCCTTGCCATCGGCGACGAGGTGACGATCCTCCCCAAGGACCTGCACTCGCGGGTCCGGCGGCTCCAGGTCCACAACCAGAGTGTGGAACGGGCCTTTGCGGCCCAGAGAACGGCGGTCAACGTTCCGGGAATCGAGACAGACCAGATCGAGCGGGGAGATATCCTCTGCTCTCCCAACACCCTCCGGGTCAGCACATCCATGGAGGCCACGCTGGCACTACTGCCGGACGCCCCAAGGCCGTTGAGGAACCGGGCTCGAGTCCGATTCCATCTCGGCACGGTCGAGATCCTGGCCCGTGTCATTGTCTTAGACCGCGAAGAGGTGAACCCGGGAGGGGAGGCATATGTTCACCTCCGTCTTGAGCAGCCCACCGCCGCTCAGCCTCACGATCGGTATGTCCTCCGGAGCTACTCGCCTATGACCACGATCGGCGGCGGGATCATCCTGGACCCCTACGCCCCTCTCAAGCGACGAAGGCGACCGGAGGTCGTTGCCCATTTGAAGATACTGGAGCACGGTTCTTCTCGGGATCGTATCCTGGAACTCTTGAAAAGCAGCAGCTCCCCCCTCCCATTGCCGACCCTCCGATCCGTCGCCGGCCTGGATTCCGGCCTCCTCCAGGAGCAACTTCAAGAGCTCTTGGGACTCGAGAAGATCATCAGTCTCAAGGGACGGGAGGGAGAAGCCTACCTCCATCGTGAGGCCTATGACGATCTCAAAGGAACAATGCTCAGCCTGCTGAAACAGTTCCACACCCAGCACCCCTTGCGGGAGGGGATCTCTAAGGAGGAGCTCCGTTCTCGCATGGCGACGAGGGTCTCCCCACCCCTCTTTACTCAGCTCCTCACCGACCTCACGCAGGCGGGAGAAGTGGCCCAGGATCGGGACCGGGTCCATCTCACTGCACACCAGGCGCAGCTCTCGCCAGCAGAGACAGCCCTTCAGGAGCGCCTCGAGAACCATTACCAAAAGGCTGGACTCCAGCCCCCGACCACCGATGCAGCCTTCAAGGAAGCAGCGACAGACCGGAAGGCGGCGCAGGCGGTCTTCTTCCGCCTGGTGGAGCAGGGTATCCTCATCAAAATCAACGATGAGTTATATCTGCATCGGGATGCCTACGAGCGGGCAAAGGCTCTTCTCCGCGCCCATTTCGAGCGCCATCCCTCGATCTCTGTCCCTACGTTCAAGGACCTGCTGGGACTCACCCGGAAGCACGCCATTCCCTTCCTCGAACATTTCGACCAGATTAAGCTCACCAGACGTTCAGGAGACGAACGGGTGCTTTACGGCCAGTAAGAGGGGGAGAGTTTTCCTTGACAGGAGGGCAGAGATATACGATCTTTAAGTAAGGACAGGCCTAAATTCAAAGGGTCTGACCATACCCTGAGGAGGAGTAATGTTCGGACTGGGCGTTCCAGAGCTTCTCGTGATCCTTTTCATCGTCCTGATCGTCTTCGGGGCCAACCGCCTCCCGGAGATCGGTAGCGGGATGGGTAAGGCCATCCGGGGATTCAAAGATGCCACCTCGGGCAAGGATGCCATAGACGTCACGCCGAAGGAGGGGAAAGGGACCGAAGAGAAGACCGAGGAACAGAAGAGCTAGACACTCTGATCACCCTCTTTTACCCACCGCAGCCCCTCGTCCCTGCAACGCAAAACTTTTTCGGCCCCTCCAAGCCATTAGCTACACGATCAGCTGCGCCCTGCGAGCAAGAGCCTGTCAGGAATGGAGATCCTGGTAGGCTGGGACCCCACCAAGGCTTGTGGCGGTCTTGACGGCGCGCAGGACGGCCGCGGCCACTACCTCTGCCCCGGCTTGCCCCACCAGATTCACGTCCCCATCCACCCGCCCGGTCGCCAGGGTGAAGATGATGTCCCCGTCAAAGGCGGTATGAACAGGCGAGATAGTTCGGGCCAATCCCCCCTGCCCCATGCGAGCCACCAGGATCGCCTCGCCCTTGGTCAGACGGGCATTCGTCGCTATCACCGCCAATGTGGTGCTCTGGATGTGGAAGGCCCGCCGAAGGTGTCCCTGCTTCATTTGCAGGGAGGTATCCGCAGGCAATCCCGTCGCCGGGTCCCGCACTCCGGCCACAATAGCGCCTGTCGACGGATCCCGCACATCGCCAAAGGCGTTCACGGCGGCCAACGCCCCAACCCTGAGTCCCCCGCGGAGTTCGACACTGGTGGTCCCCACCCCACCCTTCATGGCGTGCCGGACGCCGAAAAGCTTCCCCACTGTGGCCCCCGTCCCAACGCCGACACTCCCCTCCTCCATCTGCCCCTCGTGAGCTGCCTCGCAAGCCCGGTATCCCATAGCCGCATCCGGTCGCGTTCGGAAATCTCCAATCCCCAGGTCAAAGAGGATGGCGCCAGGGACGATGGGAACCTTGGTCACTCCCACATCAAAGCCCGTACCTCGCTCCTCTAGATACCGCATCACCCCAGCGGCCGCCTCGAGCCCGAAAGCGGAGCCCCCTGCGAGGAGTATGCCGTCGACCTTGTCCACCAGGTGATGAGGAGCCAAGGCGTCGAGCTCCCTCGTCCCCGAGGCCCAACCCCGCACGTCCACCCCCCCAACGGCTCCTCCATCACAAAGGATGACGGTGCACCCGGTGCACGCCTCGACGTCGGTGGCATGCCCAACCCGGATCCCCTCCACGAGCGTGATGCCCGGTTCCATCCGCGCCTCCTCCCCATGGCTTTTCGCTCATTCTACCCACCTCCTCTCCCATCCACAAGTCAGCAAGGTCGGTTGATCTCGTCCTCGCCTTTTGCTATGGTAGGAAGAATAGCGAGTGCCAGTCCTTCACGTGGGTCGAGCGGACACTTATCGAGTCGAAAAAACGATCTGGGTGTCGGCGAGAACTGGGAGCGTTTGATGAGGTATCCGGCAGAGGATATCGAGCGAGAGTTCCAGCAGCTCCGCGCCCGCTTGGCTGAGATGATGGATACCCTGCTCCACCGGGGGCGCCCCACCCTTGTCCGGGGCTCCAGCTTCAAGCCGGCCATCGACGTCTACGAGACGAGCTCGGCGGTCATCATCGTGATGGAAATTTCCGGCGCAAAGGGGGAGGAAATCGATGTCACCATGGAAGGGAATCGGCTCCGGATTGCCGGGGTCCGGCGCGTCGCTGCCCCCCTCGATGCGCAGCGATGTCACCAAATGGAGATCGAATTCGGGCCTTTCGAGCGATGGGTGAGTCTCGACTTTTCACCACCCCGTGACGCTGTGGAAGCCACGTATCGGGACGGGTTCATCCACGTCACCATTCCCAAGCAAGCAGTATCCACGGCTTCCACCGTCCGAATCCTCAGCGAGTAATCAGCGACGCCGGGAGGTACTCCATGGCAGCGCAGGAAGTAGTGCAGAGCACGCCCACGGGCGCCGATTCCCAGATTCCTCCGGAACTTCCCATCCTGCCCCTGCGCGGCAGTGTCCTTTTTCCCCACGTCATTATTCCTATCCTGGTGGGGCAAGAAAAGTCCATGCGCCTCGTCGATGAGGTGGTGATGGGAAACCGGATCATCGGGATTGTGGCCCTCAAGAATAGAGAGGTGGAAGACCCCCGCCCGGAGGATTTCTTTCCCGTGGGAACAGCAGCGGTCATCGCCAAGATGATCAAACTTCCCGACGGGACCATCAGCATCATGGCTCAGGGTCTCGAGCGGATCCGCCTCTCTCACATCACTCAGACCGACCCTTACTTCCGCGCAAGCATCGAGCCGCTGCCCGACGCAGGAGAGCAAGACAAGGAGGTCGAGGCGCTGATGGTCAACCTGCGCCGCCTCTTCCAGCAGGCGGTGGAGCTTTCTCCCAACCTGCCCCCCGAACTCTCCATCCTGGCTCTCAACATTGACGAGAGCGGGATGCTCGCGGACATGGTCGCCTCGAACCTGAACCTCTCGGTGGAGGAGAAGCAGGAGGTTCTTGAAGCCACGGAGGTTAAGGCTCGCCTGAGGCGAGTGACCGAACTCTTGACGGGACAACTGGAGGAACTCGAACTCAGTAGCCAAATCCAGGCTCAGGTCAAGGCGGGGATGGAGAAGGGGCAACGAGAGTATTACCTTCGCGAGCAACTCAAGGCCATCCAGGGGGAGCTGGGAGAGGGAGATGAGCGGACCCAGGAGATCGAGGAGCTGCGTCAGCGGATCGAGGAGACTCCCCTGCCGGACGAGACCCGAGAGACCGCCCTGCGGGAACTCGGACGATTCTCCCGGATGCCGCCGGCTGCCGCGGAGTACAGCGTGGTCCGGACCTATCTCGAATGGCTCCTCGAGCTCCCGTGGCTCAAGGGCACCGATGATCGCTTGGACATCACTGCCGCCGAGCAGATCCTCGACGAGGATCACTACGACCTTGAGAAGGTCAAAAAGCGGATCGTGGAGTACTTGGCGGTTCGTAAGCTGAAAAGGGACATGAAAGGACCCATCCTCTGCTTTGTCGGTCCGCCGGGGGTCGGAAAGACCTCACTGGGTCACTCCATCGCGGCCGCGTTGGGCCGGAAGTTCATCCGAATCTCGCTGGGCGGGATCAGGGACGAGGCAGAGATCCGGGGCCACCGCCGGACCTATGTCGGCGCCCTCCCGGGCCGGATCATTCAAAGCATCCGCAAGGCCGGCAGCAACAATCCCGTCTTTATGCTGGACGAGGTGGATAAGATTGGGGCTGACTTCCGAGGGGACCCGTCCGCCGCTTTGCTCGAGGTGCTGGACCCGGAACAGAACACGAGCTTTTCGGACCACTACCTGGAGATCCCCTTTGACCTATCACGGGTGATGTTCATCGCGACCGCCAACATCTTGGATCCCGTTCCTCCTGCCCTCCGGGACCGGATGGAGGTTCTTGAGTTGCCCGGGTACACCGATTCCGAAAAGCTTCAGATTGCCAAGCGCTATCTCATTCCGAAGGAGCTCGATGCCCACGGTCTCACGGCGGACCATCTGTCGTTCACCGACGACGCTATCCTGAGGATCACCAGCTCTTACACCCGTGAGGCAGGTGTGCGGAACCTGGAGAGGGAAATTGCCACCATCTGTCGGGCGGTGGCCAAGGAGGTGTCTGAAGGGCGGACTGAACCGGCATCCATCACCGCAGAGGACCTACACGCTTTGCTCGGTCCGGTGAAGTTCTACTCGGAGGTGGCTGAGCGGACCTCTCAGCCCGGAGTCGCGATTGGGCTTGCCTGGACCTCTACGGGCGGCGATATCCTTTTTGTGGAGGCCACGAAGATGCCGGGGAAAGGCAATCTCATCCTGACCGGTCTCCTGGGAGAGGTGATGAAGGAATCAGCAGAGGCGGCCTTGAGCGCCATCCGAAGCCGCTCCCGAGAAATGGGCCTCCCTGAGGACTACTTCCTTAAACAGGACATCCACATCCATGTCCCCGCGGGAGCCATCCCGAAGGACGGGCCGTCCGCCGGGATTACAATGTACACTGCCCTCTATTCGCTCGTGACGGGTCGCCCGGTCCAGAGCGAGATCGCGATGACGGGGGAGATCACCCTCCGGGGGCAGGTTCTTCAGGTCGGCGGGATTAAGGAAAAGGCGCTGGCGGCCAAGCGGGCAGGGCTGAAGGAAGTCCTCCTCCCCGAACGAAACGCCAAAGACTTGGAGGATGTCCCGGAAGAGATTCGCCAAGGGCTGGACTTCAAGTTCATCCGAAGCGTGGATGAAATCCCGGAACTCGCCCTCGTCCCGGAGGAGGCCCTGCTACCGCAGGAGGGCCGGTGACTCCGTCTTCAAAGATCCCCCAGCACTGCTGAGCATAGCAAAGAACTCGGCTACCACCCTGGGATCATACCAACCCTTGCCACCTTCTTCTTGAAGGATCTTCAGCGCCTCGGCGGGGGAGAAGCCCACCTTATACGGACGCTCAGTCCTGAGGGCGTCGTACACGTCCACGATCTGGAGGATCCGGGCGGTGAGGGGGATCGTTTCTCCCTTGAGGCGGTCAGGGTAGCCACTGCCATCCCACCGCTCGTGGTGGTGGCGGATAATAGGAAGAACCAGGCGCATCGATCGCAAGGGCTGGCAGATCCGCTCGCCGACCTCCGGATGCATCCGCATGATTTCCCACTCCTCCGGCGTCAGGCGGGCAGGTTTGAGGAGGATTGCTTCAGGGACAGCGATTTTCCCGAGATCATGGAGATACCCTGCCCGACGAAGCGCAGTGAGATGATCGGAGGGCAGGCCGAACCGTCGCCCGAGCTGGACGCCATAATCGGCCAGGCGCTCACAGTGTCCTTGGGTTGAAGGATCCTTGGCCTCAACGGCGAGGCCTAGACTGACGAGAACGCCGTCCACATTTTCCAGCTCATCGGTAAACTGCTTGAGTCTCAGGAGGGAGCCGACCCGGGCATCCAGTTCTAGGCGATGAACGGGCTTCGTCAGGAAATCATCGGCCCCGGCCTCGATTCCTCTGACACGGCTCTCCAGTTCTCCGGACGTAGTCACGATGATGATCGGGATCAGGCGGGTATGCTCGTTCTGCTTGATCTCTTTACAGACCTGGTAACCGTCCGGCGGCGGCATGTGGGTATCGAGCAGGATCAGGTCTGGAGGTTCCTGGGCTACCTGCGTTAGGGCCTCCCGCCCGTTCCTGGCTTGGACGATTTGGTAGTCGTGGACGTTGAGAAAGGCCTCCAGGAGTTCCAGATTTTCCTCTTGATCGTCCACCACCAGAATGCGAGGCTGTCGTTCCTCGGGCAGATCCGTCATCGGCACACTCTCTCGTTCTCAAAATTTGCAAGAGCCATTCCAGACCTACCTCTGCCCCGAAGAGCCTTGCGAAAGGGGGAGCCGACTGTTACACTTGCGCTGTCTTGATATAGCAGGGAGGCGGATTGGGCCTGGTGGCTTTCCCGGTCTTCAAAACCTGAAACACCCTCACCCCGGCAATCCTGAAAAATCCAAAGGTTGCCGGGTTTCTCTTTTTTGGTGGGCCTTTGTATGATATGCCCCACTGTGAGCTTTCGGGTTGTCCGGAGTCAAAGGGGCCTTTCGGCACTCTAATAATTGACAAATCGTAAACATGGCGAAGCCTAAGCCCAAGCCCTCCCGCAGTGGTCGGAAGGTTGCAAAATCGAGGCCATCTCCTGCCCCATCTCCGCCCCCACCTCCTAAGCCCTTCACCTTCACGACTGAGGTACTCCTCGGGTTTCTCCCCGTGGAGATCAAAGGTAGGAAGATAGTCCAGACAGCGACCAAGGAACTTATAGAGGACCGGAGGGACGCCCTAGAGTGGCAGCTTCGCCACATACCCGAGAAGGTGAATCGGGAGGCAATCCTTGCCGTCCTCACAAAGGCCGTCCTGGGGGAAATGCGAAACGTGCTCTCACCTGTTACCGTCGCCGCAGCGTGGGATCAATACGAGCAAACCCTGCCTCTTATTCGGAAACTGCTACGGCATCCCTACCTGTTAGATATTCTCGAGAGCAGCATCAAAGCTCGGCATGGGGAGCCTATCCCTTTACCGCCGCCGCGTCTTTTGCCTATGTTGCAAAGCGAGTCCCAACCTCTTAGCGTCCTCCGGGAAACCCTCACCCTGCTCTCAATCCCTCCACCGTGGCCGAAGCGCGGACGGGGAAGGCAGGCGCGGCCTTGGAAAGATACGGCCATGAAGGAACTGCTCGAGATCGGAGTGATTGCAAAGGCTACCCGCGTCGAACTCTTGCGAGCCGTGGGCGTCGAAAAAGACCCCGACGCTTATTATCCCGACGCCTCCTGATTTAAACCCCCTCCCTAAATAAGCTCCTACCCCCTGATTTAGCCCCCACCCCTAAATCAATCAATAATCTTTATTGACCCGCTAAGCCCCAAGGGACCGGACCCCTTATAGTCTCAGCATGGAAAAGCGATATTACCGCGATCACGAAATCGCAAAGATGCTCGACATTCACCCGAGACAGGCGCGGAAACTGGCGGCGCAGGGCAAGCTCCCCAGCGTGAAGATCGGAAAGACCGTGCGCTTTCCCATTCACGGAATCGAGGTTGCCCTCGAGCGAAACGAGAAAAAGCGGCGCAAGTCGAATGGATAAACCGCTCCGGGAATCGCCGTGCCACCGGTGCCTCGAAAGAATCAAGGCCGAACTGGGGTGGGCCTTTTCGGCAACCCTGGAACCTTTTGGAGGTCGAGACGCGCTTAACATTGATGCACTGGTTGCAGCGGCGGAAGCTCTCGAGATCATCTTGAGGAACCCGTGAAGCCTGCAAAAAACTACCCCTCCCGGCCTCGTTCAAATAAGGGGCCTATGCGCGTGGACCTCAAAAAAGTATCAGCTTCGGAAAGCTGCTTCGCCCTTGCACCGTCCAGGGATTCGATTATAGGAAATTGGGGATTGACCTTTGACCAAGTGCGGCCTTATCGCCTGGGTCTTTCCAATGGTAAACTCCTCCTCCCCTTCTTTTCTGATTCCGGCGAGATCGTAGGAGTCAAGGAAAGGAAACTTTCCACACCCCATGAAGATAAAGACCGTTATCAGTGGGGTACTCCTGGACGATCTCCGAGCTTGTATTTCCCGCCTGCCTACTCTGCCCCCGATGATAAAATCTTTCTCTGTGAGGGACAGTTAAAAAGTTTTGCCTTTTCCCTTGTCCTTGGTCGTCCGGTCCTCGCCTTATCGAATGGAGCCGCCGTCGGAGTCCCGGAAAAACACCCTTCGCTAAAAGATTCCAACATTCATTATCTAATGGACGATGACGCCGAGGGAAAAAAGACTCCCGCCCTCCTCGTGAAGCAGCTCAAAGGTCATGTGAAATCGTTAAAGGCGGTTGCATTTCCTTGGTCCGGGTATAAGTACCGAGGACAAGAGGCGACTGATATAAATGATCTCCTGCGGATTCTCCGGGAATGTCACGGCGAAGGGTTTACGCAAGCTCTCCCCGGAGTCGCGGCCCTGATTGAGCTTCTCTTTCTTACCAGTACAGACCTCCTCGCTCCACCGGAACCCGAGCCGTCGCAGGAGGAGGAGGCGGAGGGTCCAAGGCATCCGTACAGAGTGGACGAAGGCCGAACGGTTTACCTTAAGCGGGTCAAGGACGGAATCGTAGTCGAACCCTTGGCAAATTTTGTCGCTACGGTCGAAACAGAGGTCGAAGTTGACGATGGCTCCGGCGAAACCTCGAGGGCGTTTGAGATCGGCGGCGTCCTGGACAGCGGCCAACATCTTCCCTCTGTTCGGATTCCTGCTCCGCGATTTGGGCCGATGGCATGGGTTGCCGAATCGTGGGGACTCGCCCCCTGCATCATGGCTGGCATGGGGACCAAGGATAAATTGCGAGAGGCTATTCAGCATTTCAGCCCCCATCGGAATTATCGAAAAATCTTCACGCATACCGGCTGGACGATTCAGAATGGAGAATACACTTATCTCAGTCATGGCGGCGGAATCGGTAAGGATCATTTCGAGGTTGACTTGCCGCCCGAACTTATAAGGTATTGCATCCCTCGAGTCGCCACTGATCCAAAAGAAGCGATGCAGTTAAGCCTTGCGCTCATGGGCTTGGCCCCCTTATCAGTAACGATTCCCCTATGGGCTGCGGTGTGGAGAGCTATTCTCGCCCATGCCCTCCCGATTGATCTTACGCTTTGGTTGGAGGGCATCACGGGCAGCCTAAAATCAACCTTGGGTGCTCTGTTTCTCTGCCATTTCGGAAACTTTGACCGTACCCACCTTCCCGGAAATTGGCGGACCACCTCAAACGCCCTCGAAAAGCGAGCTTTCCTCCTGAAAGATTGCATCTTCGTGGTTGATGATTATTTTCCTTCGGTCCTGGACGCTCGGGAACTTGAACAGGTAGCGTCAAGGTTGATACGATCTCAGGGGAATCTTAGCGGACGGTCCAGGCTGCGGTCTGATTTGACCGAACGGCGAACGTACACCCCTCGAGGTTTCCTTATCAGTACCGGAGAACAGCACCCCCAAGGTCAGTCCCTCCTCGCCCGTATGCTGATCGTGGAGGTCGTCCGTCAAGAGATTGATCTCGGGAAACTTACCCAAGCCCAAGCCGCCGCAGAAAGATTGCCTCACGCTCTGAGTGGATTCATACACTGGTTGACGCCACAGATGCACACCCTCGCTCCGGCCCTGCGGGTGCAGTTTAGCCAGCTACGGGCCAAGGCCCAAGATCAATCCCATCATCTTCGGGTGCCGGAAGGGGTCGCCCATCTTTATCTTGGCCTTGCTTTTGGGTTGACGTATGCCCAAGAGGTCGGGGCGATCTCCCTCAGTGAGGTTGAGAGTCGCAAGGCCGAAGGGTGGCGAACACTGATTGAACTCGCTGAGACTCAGGCTCAGGCAGTGGAGCAGGAACAGCCCGTCCGCCGTTTCCTCGAGATCATTCACGCCCTTTTGATTCAGAAAGAAGGCGAGATTCTACATAAGCTCTCAGGGGTGCCGATAGGCAAGGGACCGTTACTCGGCTGGTACGATGCCGATTACCTGTATCTCAGTCCCGAGGCGGCTTTTCAGCGGGTCGCGGCCTTCGCTCGGTCTGGGGGCGAAGGTTTCCCCATCCGTCAGACCCGGCTCAGACTCGACTTGCAACGGGAGGGCGTTCTGGTTACCGCAACGGTTACCGCAACGGGCGAAAAGGCTACCGGTAGAGAGGCTGGACGCCTTACCTCAGTGATTAAGGTCGAGGGGAAATCTTATCGGGTTTTGTGCCTTCGAATCGCGCAAGTCGAGAAGATCATTGGAGCGAATGTCCTTGAGGCATAGTGGAGCGGTTACCAGAGTTACCGCTGCTACCGGTTTCCAGAGTAGAGAGGCACTTTAGTAAAGACCCATTCTTTAGTTGATGCTCTCTCTAGTCCCTGGCGCGGTAACAACGGTAACGGCGGTAACGGAGGAGGTCAAAGGTGAATCAGCTACCGCTTTTCGACGTTGCACCCCATCCGTTACCGAATCCTGGACCGTGCCCGAGGTGTGGGGTACAACGTAGGGATCAGCTTGGTATTTGTGTCGGAAGTGCTTTTGTATTTATCCTAGGGGGCAGTGAGGGGCAAGGAATGGGGTAAGGGGGAGCAGGACGATCCGGGTACTCGAGGCGCAATCCTGGACTCCCTTAATCTAGGCCGTTCGAGATCGTTACCGGTGTCCTGTACCGGTGGGCCGAAGCGGTAAGCTATGGACTCGAGGGGTGGTGAGGGATACGGCCTCCTCCCATGTGCAGGATATGGAGCGAATTAGCATGGCGAACAAGCCCAAAGTCCAGCGAACTCTTAACAAGGACGGGCGACCCCGCAAGAGCCGGAAGCCCAAGGCAGGCGTGGGGGCACCGTACGGGAACCAGAACGCTAGGGTGCATGGGCTGTGTGCGGCCTTCCGTTCTGCAAAGGGTGCGACTCCCTGGACCAAGGCCCTCAATCAGCGGCGGCTTAAGAACATGGCGGACCACGTTAAGGACCAAGGCCACGATAGCCTGTACGATCTCACCATGACGGAGCGCAACCTCCTCGAGATATTCACTGGGGAACTCGAGGCCGTTAAGGTGGCGATTGCCTATGTATTCTCGCAGCCCACCGTAGAGGACTTTCTCCGAGCTAGCGAACGGATATTCGGCGGACCCTTCTACCCCATCCTGCGAAAAGGTATTAGCGAAGGGGGAAAGACCTTGGGTTATGCCCGAATCCCGAAAGAGATTGATGGGGAGGAAATTGACCGGTTGCGGAGTCAATACGAGAAAACCAAGGGAGAGGCCGTCCCTGCCTCCAAGCCGAAACCTCAAACGGTGGTCGCCCTTCCGGTATCCGTTGAGTCCTCGAGTCCAGTGGAGGGCAACGTAGACGAATTATCCCGCGAGCAGGGTGCAACCTCGACTGAGAAGCCCCCTTTACAATCGGAATCAGAAAAGGAGGTTGACGGTGCAACCTGATTGCCCCCTCGGGCAGGCCGGACAATAAAGGAGGGGAAGCCCTCGGAAAAAAGAGTCGGCAGCTTGGCGGCGAACCTGGAAAGGGGCAAAGTAAACTAAAATAATCAGATCAAGTCCGAGTCGGAGTCGTTTTCCAGGGAGTGCCGGCCCCCAGAAACCGCCTACGGAGATGAGACTCGACTCGGAGCGGAGGGGAGACTTTGCCTCCTCTCCCGATAGGAGCGGGACGATAGCCTCGCTGCCTAAGCCTTGGCGACTATACCTCCAAGCGGTAGCCGGTGGACTCATACTATGGCAAACGTACCCGACTTCGCAGGTGTATTTATGCGAGGGCGAATTTGCGGACCTTTTACGAAAGCTCCCATTTGTCGAGGAGGGGGTAAGGCAGCGGTGCCGCGAGTGCCGCGCATACCTGAGACAAGGGAACACGAGGCGAACTCGCTGCGACCCGTGCCGCGAGCGAAGGTGGAAAAAAGCGATGGTCTGCGAAGGGTTGCTGGACTACCGCCTAACACCGGGAGTCATTCGATTGTTCTGGACCAAGGTAACTCGAAATGGCCGCGAGGGATGTTGGCACTGGACCGGGTACATGGAGAGCGGCTACCCGAGGCTTTGCACTGGGGGAACGGTGTTCACGGCGGCGCGAATTTCTTACGAATTACATTACGGCCCCATCCCGTTTCGGTTTATCGTGGTCCGCAAGTGCAGCGAGGTCCAGTGTGTGAAGCCCTCTCACCTCGAGGCGATGAAACGAAATCACGAGAGAGCTAGCTTATGATGGACTACCTTAAATTTATCCTCGCCTCGAAGATGGGAGAGGGACCGTTTCAGGGGCAACCCTTCGGCGCGGTGTGCGAGCCGTGGCAACGGGAAGATTATGAGGGGATGCTTGCCTATAAGTATTCTCTCCTCCTGCGTGGTCGCTCCCATGATAAGACCGGAGGACTCGCCCGACTCGCCCGAGCGCGACTGATTCTCTCGAAAGAGCGAGAACAAATTTTTGCCGTGGCCCGAGATCGGGACCAAATCGAAACCCTCAAAGAAGATATTGACCGCATGAATCTCGAGGACGCCCGTACCCGCACCCTCGTAAAATCCACCAAGGACGAGATCGTCCTCAAACATTCCCCGAAATCTCGAATCCGATTCTTACCCCACGATGCCCCCTCAGCGTATGGACTCCGGCCCTCTATGATTATCTGCGACGAAATGGCGACGTGGGCGAAGCCGGACTTATGGCGTGCTCTCTGGACGAGCAGCGGAAAAAATCCTCGCTGTACCGTGGCGATTATTAGTGTCCCTCCCCCCCTCGGGCTTGGGATTCTTTCGGAACTTATGGAATTAGCAAAAGACGATTCCGAATGGTTTTTCTCGTGGCGTCAAGGGGTGGTTGCCTCGTGGCTTGGTGCGGCATGGGTTGCCCAAATGGAAAAGAGTTTGAAAACCTCTCGCTCGTATTTCCTGCGGCAAATTCACGCGATACAAACTCCCGGCGATGGGGCGTGGTTGAACAGTACAGAGATCGAGGGCGTCTTTCAACCCATGCCCTCGGACCCTGCGGGAGAGGTCGCAATCGGCCTAGACGTTGGGTATGCTAAAGACCGAGCCTATGTGAGCGTGGTTATGAAAGACGAATCTTCCGGGATGTACTGCGTGAAACATTTATTGGGATGGGAGGCTCGCGGTGGTCAACGGGTTGACTTGCAAGAGGTAGAGCGTGAGATCATCGCGGCGGCCCACCATTACGGAGCGAAGGTCCATTACGATAGGACCGAGGCGGTCTATATGATGCAGCGGGTAAGTCAACCTCCCTATTGCGTACCAGTGGACGAATACACCCCTTCGGCAAGACGGCGGGAGGAGATATTTACTCGACTCCTGGACGTGATACGGCGGGGGCAATTACGATGCTTTCCCCATCCCGAATTTAGGAAAGAACTTTTCGGGCTAGTCTTAAAAGAAACGGTCCACGGTTTCCGGGTGGATCATCAAAGCTCAGGCCATGATGATGCAAGCGTAGCCACGGCCTTAGCAATCTCGGGCCTACCATTCGCCCCCCGAGGGGAGTATCTCCCCGAGGTTGCAGGCTCTCGAGATACAAGCGGCCTCCATAGGGGAGGCGATTGGAAAGGGCTACCGAGTGCGAGTGATTCCGGCCCTTCCGTAAATCGGATTGGAGGAGCGGACCAAGGGGCCGGGATTGATTGGGCAAGGTTGAAATGGTAAAGCCGCAGACGGCGGAGGAGTGAGCAGAGGTGGAAAAAAGTTTTGGGAAAGATTATTGTTTACCAGTGTACGGAAACGAGGAGTGCATCCCTGGACAAAAACAGAAAGACCAAAGTAGAAAGGAGATCGGAAAAATGAGCGGCCACAAAGTACAATATAGCATGGACGAGATTAAGACTCGGACGGACGCGGCATTTATGGTGCAGCGGTTAGCGAAAGAATACCAAGAGGAACACCCGGACGCCTCAGACCGGGACGCCCTGAGTGCCGTAGTGAATAACCGGGACCATGCGCGGCTCGTGGTGAAGTACCTAGACCACCCCTTACCAGTGGAGGGATAAGACATGGATTTAATACAGGCCGAGGAGGCAAGGTTACAGAAACTCGAGGGGCAGGCAGCGGAGGTCGGACGCCTGGACCTCAAGGACCAAGAGGAAGCTGAGGGGTTGCAAAAGGAACTCGACCAAAAGTTACGGGATGGTGAGTCAATCGCAGCGTGCCAAAAGATACAGGCTCACCTCGAGAGCATAGAGCAACGGCGGCGAGGTCGGGCGACCATTCGGGAAGGATTCGAGGAGCAAGCGAAGGTAACTCGCACCCGGATTGCCGAACTCGAGAAAGAGCGATTTATAGGCGTCGTACCGCAACGGGTGGCGGCAATCAATAAGGTGGCGGCTGCCCTCACCCATGACCTTATGGCACGGCTTGAGCAATTCGCCCGAGACGTGAAGGAAACCGTCCTGGACCCGGCGCAGGTGCTTCAGGGAGAAAGCCGAAAGCACGCCGTGCGTGACATAAGAGAACACCGGATGGCTTTCCGTCTACGAGCCTTTGTGGTGGAATGGGGAGGGCAAGGCCGCAAGATTTTGGAGGATATACACCGAGAGGCGCAGCGGTGAAAGTGCGGTGTAGCTATTGCGGGAAATTCCTGCCCCCGGAAGCGATAGACTGGCCCAGTGGGGCGTGCTACTGCAGCCCTGAATGTAAAAAGCAAAGCGGTTCGCGGTAGCCTAAAAACACCACGAGCGTCGAGTTGCCCCGACGCCCGTGGGATGTTTCTGGTGTGCACCCGAAAATGGGTCGTTCGAAATTCGCCCCCCCGTCAGGGGATACTAACTCCCGTGCTAAACTGGTTCGCTCCCGGGTCGCAAGGTGGGCTTATAAATACAAAATTCAGGAAACCAAGATTGGTCCCTTGGGGGAAGGCAAAATCACCCCCCCCGCCCGCAGCCACAGCGGTCATTGGTCCGTCAAAGTCACCGTCCTCGTCTGTCGTAACAAAGCCGATGGGTTGGTTGTCAAAGCCTACTACACAGGTCATGCCGGGACCCTGGAACCGGGTAGAGAGAAAGCACCGTTTAGTGTGAAGTTGCCAACAAATATCTGATATTCTGCAAATGGGGCAGCTCCTTTTAGCTCAACCTCAACATCTCCCTGATCATCGATCCTCACTTCACCACTTTCAAGAGGATCGGTCGCGGCGTTCTGACAGGCATCATTAGGTGCTCCAGCACGGTCTGCACATCGGATGACGCTTACCCAACCGCTTTAATGATCATTGCGTCTGGAGCACCTGGCGCGCAGGCTTTTTATGGAGGGGGGCGAATAGATGCCGGACAAGCATTGTATTGCTGCGTCAGTCCTCTTGGAGGCTCTGAGAGATGCAGAATTTCAGATACAGACACTCACTAAGCAAAAGTATATCGTTTGTATGTGACGTGGCTTAATCATGGCCTTTCCTTCCTGTGATGCGGAGTTTGCCTCCGTTTAGGTCGGGACCTTGTTCGTCGCTTACGCTTCTGTCGCCATCTCATTCGGTCCACTCCTTTGGTTTCTTATAGTCTTCTTCTGGCCAGCAGGTATTACCACACATCACGCCGTCCCCCGTGGAACTATGTCAAAGCGCTCTACGTAATTGCGTGTTTTCCAGCGATTGTGCCTGTGGTGGGCCGGGGGGATTGCTATGGTTACCCCGATCCATTTGGTACTACCTAGGGGAGATTACCGGTCCCCCTTATCGGTGGTTCACCCACGCGACAACGCGAAGGGTCGCGGGGATACCTTTATACGAAACAGACCTATCCAATGTCAACCGAAAACCTGACGTAGATCATAAAAAAGCCTCACTAAGGCCTAAAAGAGTGCGACAGTTTGACATAGCCGGGATAAGTTGCCAATTTTGCCGATTTTCTGCGTTCTATAAAACAGCACGGGGTGCGGGAGGCGCAGTTGACTAAAGGAGGGGCTGATCTTGACACCCCTCGCCCCTTGGGGGATACTCAAGCCCCCTACGGCTCCCCGCAGCCATTGAACGTATGAAACCGGGGCGATCAATGCCCTACAGCCCACCACCGGCACTATCGACGGCGCACCACACATTCAGACGCCTTCTCGGGCGGAGCATGGCCCGGAGGGCGTTTTGCTTTTCAAGGGGAGCAGGAGAATTAGTAGAGACCCACACTACTTACCGACCTGCTTCGCGACTCACTTGCACAAGGGCGGCTACGACCCTGAACCGTCCAAGTTCTACTGCCTCACAAGGACCTGACCATAACGACGATTTACAGCCATTTCTTGAACCACCGACAAGGACCGCTGAGATGCAGCCCGAATTGCGGCACTTGGCCGGTCCATTGGAATAGGATCAAAGAGCATGGCTTCAAAGTCCCAAAGCCCGCGTGTCACCTTCGCTCTCCTGGCTGACGGCCACAAGGTGGGAGAACGCGGCAAGGTCGACTGCTTCGGCATCTTCAACAACCTTGGCGTCTGGGCGGTACCAGCGCGGCGTGAGTGCTCAGTCGCTTTTGGGATCAAGGACATCCCGAAGGGCGAGTTGATAGTGAGCTTCTGGCTTAGACACAAAGGGCAAAGGCCGAGGCCATTGGCAAAGGGTGTCCTCACCGTCGATTCTTCGGCCCACGCCGCAAGCTTCGCAAATCGAATTCCCCTCGTAATCAAAAGCTTTAGAGCGCATGACGTCGGAGTTTGCATCGGCACTAAAATTCGAGGGAGAAACGTGCTTTGGACCCCGCTACTAATAGTCGAGCTTCCATGGCCGGCATTGCCAAAGGGCAGTCGTTTGCAGAGGGTGCTTCGCGACCCACAGAGTCTGAAGGCTGCCAGGGCCGTGCTGAAGTGCGTCAAATGCGATAACGAATACATATTCCAGGCAAACCTTGATCCAAACATGTCGATAGATGAAGTGGCGCGGCCGTTTCCTCCAGATGGCAAGTTCAAATGTCCAGAGTGCGGCACGGTTCATCACTTAAGGGATATTCAAGGTCAGGCGCTCGCTCACCTCGCTCAAACCGCGGAGGCGGGAGCCAAGTGAACTTCGCGCCGTATCATCGATTCGCCCGATGCAACGCGCTAGAGCGGCTCATCACTTCCTTGCGGCAACAGGGCGCAGTTCCCGATGACGTCTTCGAGGGATTTCAGCGATATCACTACTCGCTTGTCCACAAGCTTCGGTCAGCGCGGTACCATGTGGACACCATGAGGGACTATCTCGGTGCACAGCAGACCCAACCGACAGCTTCACAGGACGTTGTATATCGCGTCAACTACCATTTTGACGGGTTTACTCACGTTGTCGGAAGTGCGATGGATATCTTCGCGCGTGAAGCCATGACATACTTCGGCTTGACGCTGCCGGACAACGCATATTTCAACACGGCCCATAGTGAAATCGCTTCAGCGCGTCCAGGCGATCCGATCCTCGCGTTAATTGACACGCCAGCTTGGCGATCCGAATTCTCCGACTACCGCAACACTGCTACTCATGAGAGCATCGTCACCACGAGGTTTCAGATTGAATATGAAGTCCTGGGCCACGATGAGTCCAGACGAATGGTTTTCCCGTTGCCGGATGATCCGCGAGCCGTGCTGGCCGGGCGTACATTCCAGCGCAATCCAAACGTCGTTCAGTACTGCGAAATGACCTTTACACGGGTCTTAAGACTTTTCAACGTCGCGTATCAACATCTATGTCGGCGCATACAGGCGGCGGGTCGCCTTCCCATATAGGAGACTCGTCCTCAAGGCGGAAGCTGTCTAACAAGCGCATGCAGCTGGCGCATATAGACCGTTCCGTGATTTACATGCACGAGGCCCTACTGGTTGAGGTCGTCCGGGTCATCGACGGCGACACCATCCAGGTCTACTGCGTTTTCGGAGACCGCGTGAAGGTCCGTTATATCGGTGTCGACACCCCCGAGACTCATCACCCAATGAGGGGGGTCGAACCCTACGGCATGGAGCGGCAGAGGCTAACCGGAAGCTGGTGGATGGAAAGACCGTCCGGCTAGAGTTCGATGTGCAGCAAGTGGACCGCTACAAGCGGCTGTTGGCTTACGTTTATTTGGAGGATGACACCTTCGTCAACGCTTGGCTGGTGGAGCATGGATATGCACAGGTGATGACCGTGCCGCCGAATGTGAAGCATCAAGCGTTGTTTCTGAAGCTCCAACGGGAGGCGAGGGAGGCTGGACGGGGGTTGTGGGATAGATGAAGGAATACGGAGCAGAAGGAGAAGTGATAATGGCTAGGTTGATAGCCCTGACTGTGGCAGTCGTGGTGAGCCTGTGTGTCGCGCCAAAGTTAATTGAAGCGCAGGAGGATAGGCGTGAAAGTCTCAGAGGACTCGTGGGAGTTGGTGTTGTGGTCGAGAAGCTTCGTCACTACGCCGAGCGAGAAGGCCTGACTACGTATAGTCTACAAACAATTGTGGAATTCCGGCTCCGACAAGCAGGTATTCGCGTCGGGAGAGATAAGGAAAGGTGGAAGATGCCAGGCTCACCGTACCTCTACCTGAACGTCAATGCGTTAAAGAGCGATGTTACTGATGTCTATGCCGTTTCGATGAGGTTAGAACTCAAGGAAATGGTCCGACCTGACCGGGACCCGACCGTGAAACAATTCGCAGTAACTTGGATGGCGTTGCCAACAGTTGCAATTGTTCCCGCACGTGACTTACACCTGGTACGTGAATCCGTGAAAGAGATGGTAGACGAGTTTATCAACGCCTACCTGGCAGCCAATCCGAAAAAAGAGAGGCTTTCGCCGCAGTATATCCCGCCACGTCGCTGAGTGTGAAAGCAGGGACAGTAAGGAGGAAGTGATGAACAATCCAACGATGGAAACCCTGGCACGACGGGTGGACCGGGTGGAGCGGGAGAATCGGCGATTGAAGATGGCGCGACGAAGCAGGACAGCTAACCCAGGCTCGAGATGAAAGAGGAAATCTATAAAGGTCACCGCATTAAAGCACGCTCAGTAGAGTATCGATCAGGGGGATGGCCAGCGG
>JAPUFX010000154.1 GCA_027293415.1 Candidatus Methylomirabilota bacterium | reverse complement strand
TTTCATAACCCGAAGGATTTGTCCATTTCCATCAGTCTCGAAGCGGCCGAACTCCTGGAACTCTTCCAATGGAAGCACCCCGAAGAGGTGGCTGGACTCGTGGCCGATCCTCAGGGGCACCGCCGGGTCAGTTGGGAGATGGCAGATATCCTGATCCTGCTGATCTCTCTCGCAGATATCCTTGGGGTGGACCTGATCAAGGCCGCCCGTGAGAAGCTTGAAGAGAACGACCGCAAGTATCCGGTAGCACGCGCCCGCGGAAGCGCCCGGAAGTACCGCGACCTGTAGTGTCGCACCAAGTACTGACCGATGACAGATGACCGTTATCCGATGACCGTAATGGACCAAGATGTTGTTTTTGGGTCGTTGGTCCACAGTCATCGTGGGATCTGGAGGACCGAGGCGGCAAGTGAGCAGGTGGCTTTGGGCAGCCTTATTGCTGGTGATTTTTGGAGCGTGCTCCCGTGAGCCCGCAGATCTGACCGCTCGGGTTGAGGAGTTGATCCGAGGCGGAGACTTTCAAGCCGCCCTGGCGATAGTAGAGTCGCGTCTTGAGCAGGCCCCCCACGATAGCAACGCTCGTCTCCTGAAGGTAAAGCTCCTGATCCACGCCCGGGCAGTGGATGAGGCCCTCCAGGAATATCAAGAGATTTGGAGAATTCAGGGAAATCCCCATACCGACCTTTTGGACCGTATCCTGAACGCTTACTTGGTGGAGGAGGTGGAGGCGGGAGGGAGCTCCCGCCTTCGGGCCGCTCCCCTCGTGGCTCGCCTGGCAGATCCTGTGGTTCTTCCACTGCTATATGAGCTGGCCTCGAAAGGTGATCGGGCGGGGCGGAGCGTAGCTGTAAAGGCGCTGAGCCGGCTCGGCTCAGAGTCTGTCATATCCTTTCTCGCTTCGCTTTTGGAAGACCCAGACCCCTATATCCGGGCCCAAGCCGCCAGGGGATTGGGTCGCCTTGGAGCGCACATCACCAAACCGAAGCTCACCCAACTGCTCCATGACGATTGGGAAGTGGCCCGGTATGCGGCGGCCGAGGGTTTAATCCGATTAGGGGAGCGTCGGGCCACTCCAATACTACTGCAGGCGCTGAGGTCTTCGCAGGCCTCAATTCGAATGCAGGCGGCCGAGGTGCTCGGAGCGCTGGCAGTGCAAGAAGCTGCTCCAACGCTCTTGGCGACTCTCAGTGATTCGAATCATTATGTTCGGCTGTACGCCGCGCAGGCCCTGGTCCAATTAGGGGAGACAGAGGGACTCATCGTTCTCCGCCGGACTTTGCAGCACCCGTCCCTGTCCCTTCGCCTATACGCGGCCGAGGCGCTCGCCAATCTCCGGGACAGGACCCCCCGTTCCTGGCTTCACCGGGTAGTGGCGGATCGAACGATGGCAAAGGGGGTCCGGCTCAATGCCGCGTGGATCCTCGGGAGACTGGACGATTCTTCAGGTATCCGGCATATCGGAGGACTTCTTCAGGATGCCGACCCGTACGTCCGCCTCCGGACTGCCTGGACTCTCGGAGAGATTGGAGACCCGGAGGCCTCTTCGGTGTTGCGTTCAGCCCTTGGGGATCGAGAACGCACAGTTCGGATCCACGCCACCTGGGCCCTCAACCGGCTCCTGCGACAACGCTCCCGGGTGCGGGGATAAGCGATGTTGCCCGCGTCCGCTTCTGCTCTGCTATAATCTTGCTGCCATTGAGGTATTGGCGGGAGAGGTTATGCGCATACGGTACCCGTGTGGCATCCCCTACGCTTACTCTTCGTGGGTGTGACGGAACGGTGCGACTACACCCTTTTCATGGGTGGGCTCTTCCGGGAATTTCTGCGGCGGATGCAGTGGTAGTGAGTCCTGATCAGCCCCGAGGCACTGCTCGATAATTGATGCCCCGGAGGATTTGCTCAGTTCATCGCGTTTTCGGCAGATGGATGAGACGATGAACCGCGCGATCATCCACGTGGACATGGATGCTTTCTATGCGGCGGTGGAGCAACGGGACCATCCAGCCTACAAGGGCCAGCCGGTCATCGTGGGAGCAGACCCCCGCGGGGGAAAGGGGCGTGGAGTGGTGGCGGCCTCTTCCTACGAGGCCCGCGCCTTCGGAGTCCGCTCCGCCATGCCCATCTCGAGGGCCTACCGCCTTTGCCCACGTGCCATTTTCCTGCCCGTGCGGATGAGTCGATACACAGAGGTGTCCGAGCGGGTCTTTGTTGTCCTGCGGCGCTACACCGACTTGGTAGAGCCGTGCTCGATTGACGAGGCCTTTTTGGATGTCACCGGAAGCACCCGCCTCTTCGGGGAGCCCGCGGAGATCGGAAGGCGGATCAAGAGGGATATCTGGAGGGAAGAGGGGCTCTCGGCCTCGGTAGGTGTGGCACCCAACAAGTTTGTGGCCAAGATCGCTTCCGACCTCGACAAGCCGGATGGTTTCGTCCTCGTCCGGCCGGAGGATATCGAGACTTTTCTCGCGGATCTATCCGTCTCGTATCTGTGGGGGGCAGGAGAGAAGACCGCGGCGATTCTCCAGGGTCTGGGAATCCAGACCATCGGCCAGCTCGCCCGCTGGCCGGTGGAGGAGTTGAGCCGTCGCTTTGGAAAGAGTGGGACTCATCTTCATCAGTTGAGCCGGGGGATCGATGCGCATCCTGTGTTCCCGGAGGCCATGGCGAAATCGATAGGGGCGGAGACCACTTTCTCGGTGGACACCGCTGAGCCCAAGCAGATTCGGCAGACTCTTCTCAGCCTGGCGGAGCGTGTATCGTCCCGCCTCCGGCGGGAGGGCTACGCAGGTCACACGATCACCTTAAAGCTCCGTTATGCCGACTTCACGACCCTAACACGCTCTCTCACTTTGCCCGAGCCTGTGGCGTTTACCGAGGAGATCCATTCCGCGGTCCTCTCCCTTCTTCAGAAGATCCCCTGGCGGGGACGCAACATCCGCCTCCTCGGAATTGCCGTCTCCAAACTGACCGACAAGGCCTCTCCAGGCCAGGTGCCGCTGTTTCCAGCGAATCCTCGAGGGGAAAAGGCTGCGCAGGCCATGGACGAGATCCGACGCCGCTTCGGGGAGGCCGGGATTACCCGCGCCAGCCTCTTGTCCCGGAGATCTCGGAAGGAGGTCAGGTGATCGAGCCCACGCTTCTCGAAGGAACCCTCGTCGGGGTGACCTATAGTAATGCAGACACCGGATATGTGGTGGCACGGTTAGAAGTGGGCGAGCACCGAAAGCCGGTGACGGTAGTGGGAAATCTCTGGGGAGCCAATCCAGGGGAGACCGTTCGCCTCAAAGGCGTATGGGTTCGCCACGCGCGATACGGGGATCAGTTCAAGGTCTATGAATATGAAAGCCTTCTTCCCGCCTCAACGGCCGCCATCGAACGCTATCTGGCATCCGGCCTCATCAAAGGGATCGGCCCGGCATACGCAAGGCGGTTGGTGGAGGCCTTCGGGGCCCAGACACTGCGGGTCATCGAGGAGGACTCGGAGCGTCTGCTGACGGTGGACGGGATCGGGGAGGGGCGTCTGGGGCGTATTCGGGCCGCCTGGACCGAACAGCGCCGCCTCAGAGGGCTCATGCTCTTTCTGCAGGAGCATCAGATCTCTCCCACCTTTGCTCTTAGGATTTTCAAAGCCTACGGTCCGCAGGCGCCTCAGCGTATTCGGGAAGATCCGTATCGGTTGGCCCGGGAGATTGTGGGTATCGGTTTTAAGACCGCCGACCGGATTGGAGCGTCCCTCGGCTTTGCCAAAGATTCTCCCAAGCGGCTTGCCGCTGGGCTCCTCTATCTCCTGCACGAGACTACCGAGGCGGGGCACGTCTATTATCCCGCCTCGCGCCTCTGTCAGGAGGCCGCCAAGCTTTTGGAGGTCGAAACAGAAGTCCTCCTTCAGGAGGTCCTCTCCGATCTTCACGCAGAGAACGCGGTGGTTTGTGAATCTCTGGATGGGGATACCGCCGTCTATCTCACCCCTCTCCGTCAAGCTGAGGAGGGGGTTAGCCGTCGGTTGGCCCTTCTGGCCGAAGCACCTCACGAAGGTCTTTCCATCGATGGCCCGCGGGCCGTTCAGTGGGCAGAGGCCCGGGGTAAGATCCGGTTCACCTCCGAGCAGCGGGCGGCGCTCTGCAAGGTTCTTGAGTCCAAGATCCTGGTCCTCACTGGCGGCCCGGGGACGGGAAAGACCACCCTCCTTCGTAGTCTCATCGATATCCTCGAGCGGAAGGGGGTTCGTTTGCTGCTCACCGCACCCACGGGCCGGGCAGCGAAGCGAATGGCCGAGACCACGGGGCGGGAGGCAAAGACAATCCATCGGCTCTTGGAATTTACTCCGAAGGAGGCCCGATTCAAAAGGAACGAGGTCAACCCCCTGCAGGTCGATTTTCTCGTGGTGGATGAAGCCTCCATGATCGATGTTGTGCTCATGAACAACCTTCTCGCCGCCCTCCCGGCGAAGGCAGGCCTCCTCCTCCTCGGGGATGCCGATCAGCTCCCCTCCGTTGGACCGGGTTCCATACTCCACGATCTCATTGCCTCGGGGTCCGTTCCGGTGGTCCGGCTCACGGAGATCTTTCGTCAGGCCAAAGAGAGCTGGATTGTGGTAAATGCGCATCGGGTGAACCGGGGCGAGTTTCCCCATCTCCCCGAGTTCGGGGCGGCTGACTTTGCCTTCATCGAACTCGACGACGCGGAGGCGATCCGCGTTCGCGTGAAGAAGCTGGTAACGACAGAAATTGAAAGCCGGTATGGCCTCAGCCCCCTCGTGGATATCCAGGTCATCACCCCGATGAACCGCGGCCTCCTGGGAGTCGCCAGCCTCAACCAAGATCTTCAGACAGCCCTGAATCCCGAGGGGGAGGAGATCATCCTCGGGGGGCGACAGATCCGGGTAGGAGACCGAGTGATGCAGGTTCGGAATAACTATGATAAGGAGGTATACAACGGCGATCTGGGTTGGATCAGTCGAATCGACCGGGAAGATCAGCAGCTTTGGGTCCGGTTCGATCAGGGGGAGGTCGTCTACGACTGGAGCGAGCTCGATGAGATCAGCCTCGCCTACGCCATTTCAGTCCACAAGAGTCAGGGAAGTGAGTATCCAGCCGTTGTCTTCCCGATCCACACGTCCCACTACATCATGCTCCAGCGCAATCTCCTGTACACGACCCTGAGTCGGGGGAGACGTCTTGTGGTCATGGTCGGCACCAGGCAGGCCGTCGCAATCGCCGTAAGGAATGCCCGGCTCCGGGAGCGTTACAGTCTCTTGCCGGACCGCCTGCGTCGACACCTGTCGGGGAGTGCGTCGTGAAGAGGCGGTGCCTCGGGGCCCTCTGTCTCTCCGTCCTTCTCCTCGCAGCGTGCGGTGTGCGTAGACATTCCACTCCGGGAATCTATCATCGGGTCCGTCCAGGCGAGACCCTTTACCGAATCGCCAAAACGTATGGTGTAAGCGTGAAAAAACTGAGCCGGGTCAACCGGATCGCCGATCCTTCGAATATTCGGGCCGGAACTCGCCT
>JAPUFX010000153.1 GCA_027293415.1 Candidatus Methylomirabilota bacterium | reverse complement strand
GCCACGGTGATGGGTTCGTGCGGGGGGAAAAGGTTCATCCGCGTCATACACATCAGTCGAGGTTTGCCATTGACCTCGGCGCTGCATGAGCCGCACTTGCCCGCCTTGCAGTTCCACCGGACGGCCAAGGTGTTGGCCTGGGTGGCCTGGATGGCGAGGACGACGTCCAGTACCACCATCCCCTCCTCCACGGGGACGTGAAACTCCTGAAAGCTGCCCTCCGTCGCGATGCCTCGCCAAACTCGCATGGTGACTTCGGTCATGGCCTCTCCAAGGGTCTCAGGAATCTCCACACTCATTTCGTACGGAAAAGAGGGGCGTAACGATGGAACTCCGCCTCGCCTCCTCTGTGATCATCCCTGGCGGAGCGGGGTTGGTCGGGGGCGAGGCTGCTTTGCACCATCCCCTATTCCCAGCCTCCGCTCGGATCCAGTCCGGGTGGACGTTCAGCCAGCGGCACCAAAGGCGCAGCGACCAGCTGTCGCCGCAGAGAAATCTCCGAGCATTAATGTAATCGTCTCCCGCGGTCTTCTGCGCGTCATTAAAGGCGAATAGAATCACCGACACCGCGAGCCGTTTGTATGCGCCCAGGTCCCTCTCATCAGGCAGGATATCGGGAATGCGGACGTGCGCTTTGATTATTTCGTGCATCATGGCACCGGATTCTTGATCCGATATCTCGGTCCGAAAGGTCTCATCTTCGAAACAACAAAACGCCTCTCAGGCCGTACCCTACCCGAGGAGGTCTTTGGTATAGCAAAAAAATGCCTTTATGGCTGAGTTGCAGTAAAAATTCACGAGGGTACCTCGCCCTCCTCACTATCTGTTTTCTTGGCACAGGTATCGCATCTCACGTTCTGGCCTCGACTAACGTCGGCGTCCGATTGTCCTCCTAGGCACGCGGGACCCTTCGTCTAATGATTCCATCTCGTTATTCGAGAGCGAGTCGAGAAGTTTCTGAAATTCCTCTTCAGCATATTGCCCTATCCGTCTCTGGTAGGACTCGAGGGCTTGCTTAAAGTGACGGCGGGGCTGCCGGTGGGGAATCACCTTCCGGTCAACCAACAGCTCAAGCACTGACTCCAAAGCCAGGGAGATCTCCACCAGCTCTCCGAACCCAACCTCCAGATCATCCAACCGCTTTTCAAGCTTATGAAGTCTTGTCATCAGCTGCTGTCGCCTCTCCATTTTCCCTCCCCAAAGACCCCGCCCGCCGAAACTTCTGATATCGCAGCTCCAGGTCAAACGAACCGGAATCTCACTTATAAAGTCAACCTCCTAGATGAGATGCTTTCGCGGATTCTCGCACCCACCCTTCTCCCCTCGTCCCAGTCAGATCCGCCGATCGATCGTCGCAGACAATACCTTCAGATCTCCAGTTCTATTTCTATATCTGACCCGCTCACTCGGACACGATAGCTCGACACGCCAGTTCGAGCAGGCGGCGTGAGGACATCTCCACTTTTCACGTTGAACTTAGATCCATGCCAGGGACAAGTCACCACTTCTCCGTCCGTAGGACCCCCAGACAGGGGACCACCTCGATGAGGGCAGGCATCATCGATGGCGTGATAGCTCCCCTCGAGGTTGAAAAGGGCGATTGCCTTCCCGTCGACTTCCACCTTTTTCGCCTGGCCAAGAGCTAGCTCACTGGTCGTCGCCACCTTCAGGAATTTTGCCATCTTCTAACCTCCTCATCACTGACCTTTGGTCCAAGCCACTCCTCCCGTCCGGATCCCGTTCATGGTTCCTGCTGATCTGAGCAGGCACCGACTCTTATGGTTCGCAACCTCCCGGGGATCTGCAGGGTCAACCGGAGAGCTCTACTGGGGCGGAAGGCTGTCGCGAAAAAACCCCTCCCACCCACGTAGTCACTACAATACGAGGGGCAAAGGCCGTGCCAGAGATTTCTAGGCCTAAGGATGAATGGGACTCCCCTTCAAGATCCTGTCATTTCAGGGATCTAGGGGTTCGGATGGGAATAGACGTGTCCCAGAATGCCGCATGCGATGCAAGGAGTTTCTGGAGGGCAGGGAATTTCTCCCTGGTCAGATGTGGATGTTGTACCGCTGGATCTTGTGTGTCAACGTTTTCACATCGATCCCCAGCAGCCGGGCGGCGGGCGCCTTCTTCCCCCCGGTGTACCTGAGAGCCCGCAGGATGGAGAGACGTTCGACCTCGGTCAGGGGAAGCGGCGGTGCATCCCCCTCCCGATGGGGGATGTCTACGCTGGGACGAATATTGGGCGGCAGATCTTCCGACTCAATGATTGTTCCTGGGACGAGGAGGACGAGCCGTTCGATCGTGTTGGCCAGCTCGCGGACGTTGCCCGGCCACGCATATCCGACGAGGAACTGCAGCGCCTCGGGGGAGAGGGATTTAGGCTGCTGACCCGGAAGCCGGGACTGGTGAAGAAAGTGCTCGACGAGCCGCGGGATATCCTCTTTCCGGTCCCGGAGAGGCGGGACCGCCAGGGTGACCACATTGAGGCGAAAGAAGAGGTCTTCCCGGAAGCGACCGGCGCGGAATTCCTGCTCAAGATCCTTGTTGGTGGCGCCAAAGATCCGAGTGTCCACGCGCCGCAACCTTGTCCCTCCCACGCGCCGCAGCTCTCCGGTGTCAAGAACCTGGAGGAGCTTGGCCTGCATGGCCGGGCTCATCTCGGCTACCTCATCCAAAAAAACAGTCCCCCCATCCGCCACCTCAAAGAGCCCGGGCTTGGCGCTGATGGCACCTGTAAAGGCCCCCCTCTCGTGTCCAAATAGCTCGCTCTCCAGGAGCTGATCTTGAAAGGCGCTGCAATTGATCACCAGGAAGGGATGGTCGGTCCGGGGGCTCGATTGGTGAATTGCCCGTGCGATGAGCCCCTTTCCCGTTCCGGTCTCTCCCAAGATAAGGACAGGGGCATTGGAGGCTGCCACCCGCTGTACCATCTCGAGCAGTGACCGCATCGCTTGGCTCTCTCCCAGAATGACTGCGGCGGCGTCACCTTGACCGACGATGCGCCGAAGCGCGATGTTTTCTTCTCGAAGCTGCCTTTTCTCTGCCGCCCGCCTCAGGACGGCCTCGACCTCTGATAGCTTAAAAGGCTTGATCAAGTAATCGTAGGCGCCCAGCTTCATGGCCTCGATGGCGCTCTCAACTTCCGGATGCCCTGTAAGCACCACCACTTCGGCGGGATTACCACTGCTCCGGAGACGCCGGAGGGTCGCCATCCCTCCGAGGCCTGGCATCTTGAGGTCGAGGAGCACCACATCGAAATCTTGCCGGGACAGGATCTCCAGGGCCTCTTCCCCGCTCTGTGCGGTGACGACTACGCATCCAGCTTGGGGGAGTTCCCGCTCCATCAGGACCCGGGTCGGCTTTTCGTCATCGACGACGAGCACCTGAATAGGATGTTTCAGACTCAAGATCTATCCCCTCCCACCCCTGTTGCCACCGGAAGTCGAATCGTCACCGTCGTCCCTTTACCCAGCCCGTCACTCCTCACCTCAATCGACCCTCCGTGCTGCTCCATAATCCCCTGACAGATCGCCAGCCCGAGGCCGGTCCCTTTTCCGACCTCCTTGGTGGTGAAGAAGGGATCAAAGATCTTTGCCAGGTGCTCGGGCGGGATGCCACACCCCGTATCCTCCACAAGAACCTCCACCTGTCCTGAGGCCGGTAGGGCAGTGATTCGGACGTTTCCGGCTCCTTCGATCGCATCCAGGGCATTGGTCAAGAGATTCAGCATCACCTGCTGAAGCATCTGACGATCCGCCTGGACCATCGAGAGATCTGGACTGATTTCGACAGCAATCCGCTTGTTCGCCACCGCGGCCTGGTGACTGACCAAAGCGACGGTGTCTTGAATCAAAGATGTTAGATCAAGATCCTCAAACCTTGGCTCCCGCTGCCGGGCGAAGTCGAGCAGGTGCCTGACGATCGCCGATGCGCGCGCGACCTCTTGCTGGATAAAACCAAGATACTCGGGGAGGTCCTGGAACTTTTCCATGTCGTGAAGCTGACTTGCTTGGGCCCGTCGCTGGAGGGCTTCGGCAAAGCCAGCCACTGATGACAGGGGGTTATTGATTTCATGGGCGAAGCCGGCAGCAAGGCGGCCCAAGGAGGCCAGCTTCTCCTGGCGCAGCAGCAGATCTTGTGAGAAGCGCAGCTGCTCGTACGAACGCCGCACCTCCTCATACAGGCTGGCGTTCTCCATAGCGATGGCCGCCTGAGCCGCCAGGGTGACTGCCAAGGCCTCGTCCTCCTTGCTGAACTCCTCCGCCCCTTGTTTCTCCGTGAGGTACAGGTTGCCAAAGATCCTCCCTTTCGACACAATGGGCACACCGAGGAAGGAACGCATGGGGGGGTGATGCGGTGGAAATCCATGGGCCCGCGTGTCGCTACTCAGATCCTTCAACCGAAGCGGCTTCTTATGCCGGACCACCACACCCAGGATGCCTTTCCCCACCGGGAGGGGCCCGATCCTGGTCTTGGTCTCTTGATCGACGCCGACGGTGACGAACTGACTCAAGCCGCCACCATCCTCGTCGAGCACTCCGACCGCGCCATATTTGGCGCCGAGGACCTTGCACGCCACCTCGGCAATCTTTTGGAGGACCGATTCCAGTGACAGCTCTTTCGCCAGGACCATGCCGCCTTCGACCAAGGCTTGGAGCTGCTCGATCCCTCGGCGGACGACCCCCTCCCTCTCCTGGAGGAAGGCCAAGGCCACAATGACGAGGATCCGGTTGGCCACCGGTTTAAAGAGATCGAGAGCTTGGATCAACCGATCGGATTTCTCACGGTACTTCTGTGCTAGGGACTCCTCACACACCCCTTGCAGGGTTAAAAGCGCCCCGAAGATGTGCTTGGGTGTCAGGCGGCGCAGAACACCGCGGACGGCCATGGCCTTGGCCAAGGCCTGAGCCTTGTGATAGTGCCCCGTTTCGAGACAGGTCAGGTAGGCTTCGTAGATGCCTACCGAATCCGCCTCCAGCTCTTCCGAGGTCCCTCCTCGAACGTACCCACCGGCCTCTACCTCTTCAATCCATCGACGACGAAGTGGTCCCTCCCGTCTCCGGAAATGGGCCAACATCTCGCGGCGGAGGCGATCCATTTCACCGCGGGTATGCGGTGTGGAACGTTTCGATTTTGCTTTCGTTCCTCTGGGCATCGGTGTACTCTTGGTGTGAAAACCCCATCACCGTCGGTAACCGCTCTAATGCGCTTAGTATACTCGCAAATGCGCCGAGCCGAAAGTCTGTCCCGACCCACCTTTCCCAGCCACGATCAGCCGCCTTGTGCCTCTTTCTCCCTAATTCGCCCTCTCTCGAACCGTCGATGCGACATGTGAACCGCCTCGAGCCAAAGAATGAGCCGGCGGTTCCCTCACCCGGCAAGAATACTTGACAGGCTCCCGGCTGTAAAATGGCGAGCATGGCCGCCTCCAATTTTTTTAGGGTGTAAGGGATTGCTCCATGGAACTCAATAGTTATAATATGAGGGAGTTGAGCTTCTTTTTTCGCGGAGGGAGAAAATCGTATGGCTGGTAAGTACATCAATGATGACGGAACCGTCGTCTACAACGGGTTCTGGTGGAAGCTGGCCCTGCCCGGCGTAATCCTCAGCATCAACCTGGGTATAGTCGCCGGCACCTGTGCCTGGGCTACTTCCCGCCCGGGAGGCGGTTGGTCCGTGCTCTCCGTCGGCGTCCTGTTCGGGCTCCTTGTCTGGACGCTGTTCGAGTACGTTCTCCACCGCTGGTTGCTGCACCACACGCGCCATCCCCTGCTACGCAAGATCTTCTGGAGCGGCTTCCACCGGGAACATCATATGTACTTGCAAATGAAGGACCCCGACCACCACGGGATTCACATCGCGATTACAATCCCCATCATCTTGCTTCTGCTCGGCGCGGTAAGCTTTGCGACTGAATCCGGTTGGGGACTGGCGATCTTGGCGGGATACCTTCTTGGTTATTGCGCCTACGAGGCCTTCCACTGGCTGGTTCATTCTGGCGACTTGGAAAGAGGACTCGGAAAGTTCCCACCGTTACACCGCCTCTGGGCGGCGCACACTGTCCACCATCTGCACCGTGCCGACACAAATTACGGGTTTATTACCCTCTTCTGGGATAAGCGCTTCCACACGTACCTCCCCACC
>JAPUFX010000152.1 GCA_027293415.1 Candidatus Methylomirabilota bacterium | reverse complement strand
CGGAGGAGTCATAGCAATCGCTTTCACGGGGGGGGTCATTAGTGTCCCGTCTCTGATCGGTCTGATTGGTGTTTTCGGGATCGCTGCGAGAAATGGAATTATTCTCGTGACGCATTACCGTCACCTTCGGGCTGAGGGGCTTGACCGGGAGGCGGTCGTAATCGAAGGCTCGCTGGAGCGGCTCGCCCCCGTCTTGATGACCGCCGCCGCGGCCGGGTTGGGCCTCCTTCCCCTCCTCTTCGGCGACATCGCTGGCAAGGAGCTGGAGCGGCCGATGGCCTATGTCATCATCGGCGGCCTGGCCACCTCCACGTTCCTCAACATGTTGGTGGTCCCGACCCTCTACCTGAAGTGGGGGTGGGACTCCGAAGAAGTCTGGCAGCGCCAGCTCGCCCTGGAGCGCGGCGAGTTCCTGGATTTTCACGAGCCTGTCCCTATTCGTGGCGGAGGGGCTCCAAATGATGCTGGGAGAGACCGTGTTGAGGACAGCGATACGTGAGCACAATGCCGACGGAACGTGGGACGACCCTGATACAAAAAACCAAAGCCAGAGGAAAATAGTTGCCTCTTCGTTTGGAGACAGGGTAAGCTCAAACGAGCACTTTTGTCGTGAGCGCGGAATCGCGAGCAGCCGTCTTCCTTTGTCCGGGCAGACTAAGGCATGAATCGCGTTTTTCTCTTTTTCCTACTGAGCTGGTTGCTCCACAATCCTATCCTGGCCCTCTTGGTCGTCGCCGCGCTCTCCCTGCCGGGTTACCTGTACGCCAGCGGATGGATGTTCCGACTGCTCCGGCAGGTCCGGCACAGGCAAGAGATAGAGCAACTCCGTCAGATCGTCGCAGTCAACCCCCACAATGTGGCAGCCCAGACTGACCTCGGTCGGGAATTGGCCCTGGCAGGAAGGCCTCAGGAGGCTCTCGAGCACCTCCGGGCTGCCGAACCCCGTTCTGCCGACTCGGCCGAGACCCTCTACTTTCTTGGCCACAGCCTCCTCGCACTCGGAGACTGGGAAAAGGGAAGTGGCTACGTCCAACGGGCCCTCGCGATAGACCCGAAATTCCGTTACGGCGAACCGTACCTGCGCCTCGGAGATTACCATCTCGAACGAAGGCGGTTTGCCGAGGCACTCCCCTACTACGAGACCTTCCGGTCCATCCACACCTCGAGCGCCGAGGGGCTCTATAAGCTCGGCTGGTGCTATCAGGAGGTGGGTCGGTCCACGGAGGCACGAGAGACCCTCACTGCCGCTGTTGAGGCGTTCCGCACGGGGCCCCGGTACAAACGGCGTGAGGACCGACCGTGGTTTCGGCGGGCCAGGCGCCTCCTCCGACGCCTCCCGAGCGACGGGCCTCGGTAACGCTAATGGTCTTTGCCTACTACAATCGCCTCACCCGCGCTCAGAAGCGTATCTACGACAGGAGCGACGGTGTCATTACCGTCCACCTGCCTCAGGCGGCATCTCTGTCCCCCCTGATAGGGGAGATCGCCGAGGCGCTGAAGCGTGAGGACCGTGGAAAGACCGAGGCTGCTTCCCAACAACTCGTTACCGCCCTCACGGACAGGCTCAGGGTGGCTCCTGTCCACGTTGAAGTGCTGGCAAAACGCCCTTCCCGGAGCTGGGGCGAACTCTACGGCCTGTACTCCCCTGCCGACGGCCGCACGCCTGTCCGTGTCACCGTGTGGATGCGGACGGCGCACCGGCGTCAAGTGGTGGCCTTCCGGACATTCTTGAGGACTCTCCTGCACGAACTCTGTCATCACCTAGATTACGAACTCTTCGATCTCAAGGAGTCCTTCCATACCCAGGGCTTCTATCAACGGGAATCGAACCTCTTCCATCAGCTCGTGAGGGATCGCGATGAAAGACCCCGAGTGGTAAAGGAGTAGTAAAGGTACCGGACACCTTTGGAGGGAGGACTATCTGTACCCGGCCGAGTGGTTCGTGATGATTCAGGTCCCAGAAGCGGTACAGGCGTCACTCCTCCGGGCCTCTTAGGCGGCGACGTCGTCGTCTAACCTTTCGCTCCGGCGGACGGCGCCAAAAAAGTAGAATGTCCCCTTTTTGTACCTCGGCCACAATTCCGGGGACACCATATTTAATTCTTGACTTTGGGCTTGCGTTGCCAATAAGGCATAAGAAAAATAAGTATGGTGTCCCCAGATTTCCCTGGGACTCAACATCACCCCAGGTGCAGGGCCAGCGATTTGGACAAGTTCAAGAACACAGACTCCGTATGGGACTTGCCTAGCCAATCGCATACGCTAATCCAAAAGGCCATTGAGTCTGTGCTTCCCGTCGAGTTCAAGGTGCATGAGATATCAGCTCGTTCCTTTCTCGTTGACCGAAACGAATTCGAGAAGACTGAGCTTGAGCGACTCATTGAAGCACAGAAGGACTTGATGATCGCTGTCGCGACAGGGGGACCGAGAATAGAGTCGAAGAATCGAGAGTACAAGGAGCGGAGCGTGGGGGAAAATGGGGATAAGTCCAATAATTGCTCCATCTACGTGACCCCATCTACGCTATGCTAACCAGTGTTTGTCGGCAACGGCGAATACCGCAGGACCTTGGCAAGTCCTTGGAAACCGGTGAGAATCGCCGCGTCCGTTGGAAGTCTTTGGATCGGGATATGCTGATCAGCATACTCAATAGTTAGACCGCATTCAATGAGGAGTCGGGGCCTTGGCTGAGAACCTTACCCCTGAACAGGTGCGAGATGCAAAGCTCGCGGCGATACCAGCGCCACTCGGCGAACTGCACCACACACTTTACAATGAGGTCGCGTGGTTGCATCTGAAGTGGCAGGATTTCCGTACCCTCTTCGGAGGTACGGAACAGACAATTGAGCTGCTGAACCAAACGGCCCCGAGTTTCTTTCACCATCTTCAGAGAACACTCTGGGAAGACGTGCTCCTCCATTTTGTGCAGACTCACAGACCCGCCTCAGTCCGCCGGCCACGCCAACCTTACACTTATGCGACTGTCGGGCATGATCCCCGACCCCAAGCTCCGCAGTCAGGTGGACTCGCTGGTGAAGATAGCGGATCAGAAGACCAAATTTGCCAGAGACTGGCGTAACCGCCGCCTCGCTCACAAAGAGCTTCCCCCCTTGGGCGGACAGCAGTCACAACCTCTTGCGGCAGCGAGCCGGCAGCATGTTGAACAGCCTCTCGCCGCGATCCCCAACGCCATGAACGCTGTCGAACAACACTTCACGAAGTCCACGGTGGCCTACGAACACTCGATCGCCGCTTTGACGAGAGTCAACTCTCTCCTTCTCTACCTGCGAAGGGGACTTGAAGCTCAACGCCAGGGGCGGGATTCGGGGGACATAATACTGATTTCTTCCGAAGCCCGGCTGAGGACCTCGCCTTGACCCCAAACCGCCTCTTGACCTAAGACTGGATATACTGCAATCCCTGCAGTGTTTGCGCTGGTCAGTTAGTTCAGGGTCTTTCCAAGACATGACAAAAACGATAAGATCGCAACCAACAACCAAAAGCTGCCATCACGATATACTGAAGGAACGGTAACCGATGCTGATCAGTATACTCAATAGTTGGGTGGACCAATGACTGATCCAGTTTTAACCTACATGCGCCTAGCTGTTGATGAGGCCAAGAAGTCCAAGGCCGAGGACGACAGGCATCATCCTAAGGTGGGTGTTGTCATTGTCAGGGATAAGGTGGTGCTCGGTAGCGCACACCGAGGCGAACTCGAGGCCGGAGACCACGCCGAGTTCACGCTGCTTGAAAAGAAGTTGTCCGAGGTCGAACTGAAGGGTGCGACTCTCTTCACAACACTAGAGCCGTGCACGGCGCGCGGCTCACACAAACCGTGCTTGAACTGGATCGTGGAGAAAGGAATAGCCAGAGTTTTCATCGGCATGTTGGATCCTAACCCACGGGTCCATAGCCAGGGTTCAAGGAAGCTTCGAGAGCACGGCGTTGAAGTCATGTACTTCCCAATGGAACTGCGGGAGGAGATAGAGGCGGACAATCTCGCGTTCATTTTACAGTTCCGGGCGAATCCAAAGCTAGCAGGCAAGGCGGCTTTCAACTACACCGATAACGATGGCCTGTTCACGATCGGTCATGGAGAGTGGCTGTTTGAGACAAATTGGACGAAGGCAAGCGATGTGGCGTTCTATGTGTACAACGATCCACCGAGCATCGCTGGAGTTGCTGTTGCACTAGATGCCCGCAACGTTTCCGACCTTCGTGATGCGAGCGTGTATAACATGTCGTCGCGCACTAGAATGCCACGGGAAGGCCAGTTTGTCGTACTAAGGAATGCGAACGGATACTTTGCTGCTATTCACATTCAGGACATAAAGGATCGCGACGGCTCCGACACCGAGGATGAGCTGGTTTTTCAATATTGGATTCTGGACGACAAGACAGCTGATTTTTCTGCGATTGCGGCGTTGCCGGCAGGGTCCGATCGGTAGGCAGTCCTAGCAAAGGGGTGGGGGTCAGGCTTGAATACGTGAACGATTGGGCGTCGGGCTATGAGCAGTTTCGTCAACCAGCGACTTGACCCCATATGATTGACCCTATATGAGACCCCATATGACCTCGCCTATATTCAGCAGGTCTTTGCAATAATGGAGCGGACGCCTTGGCACACATATCAGATATTGACCAAGCGCTCGGAACGTATGGCCTTCGTCGCACCATTGCTCTCGTGGAAGGGGGGAAAAGGGGATAAGTCCCATTAGAAAAGGGGATAAGTCCCATTATTGGCCTTGGCCGACCGGTATTATGCTGGCCCGGAGCCCCATGCAGGATATTATGCGGAAACTATATACTTAATAGTTATACGCACAGCACTTGCCGACAGAAACTCACATGACCCATGCCGACCAATGGAAGGCGCTTTCGAGTCGTATCCGCGGCTTGGTACAGGCGGTGCTGCTTCATGCACAGTTTCATATAAGGTAATGGACACATTTCGGAGGCTAACCGATTGATTTCCTTGGGGCGGTGCCGGAGTTTTTTGGGAGCTGGACTCGAGGGAGAAGCCCCATGAAACCATGCCCGGTTGCAGAGGAGCTCCTCGGCCCCGTGTTGCGGGTGGCCATGCCCCGCGCCTGTCTGGTGGACGCCGAGGTGTATACCCTGGCCGCCCTCCGCTATCTCGATCGGAACCCCCCCGTCCGGGTCTGCCTGGTCGAGGACCCCGCCACGTACCCTTGGTCGAGCTGTGCGGCCTACGCCGTGGGGACGCCGAATCGCCTGATCACGTTCCATCCCAGCTACGTGGCGCTGAGCCCCTATCCCAAGGTGCGGCAACGGCACTACCGTACCCTGCTCTTGCCGAGTCCGGATCCCCGGCTGGATGGCCGCGATCCCCGCTGGAGCACCCAACGGGCCGTGGGGAGCCCAGCTTTCGTGGCCCGGCTTGTCCCCCCACGCGGCCGAAGAAGAATCATCCCTGTGCCTCCACGAATTCACCCACTTGGAGGCTGAAAGGTGTCCGGTACCTTTTCTACCTCGGGTTTGGGCGCGCGAGGGTATCTCATGATGTCCGTGACACGCTTTCTCCATACAGGCGATTGGCAGCTGGGTATGACCCACCATTTCCTCTCGGAAGGAGCCCAGGAGAGGTACAGCCAGGCGCGGGTGGACGCCATTCGGACCATGGGACGCATCGCCAAGGAGGAGAGTTGTCAGTTCATGCTGGTGTGCGGCGACGCCTTCGAGTCGAACCAAGTGGA
>JAPUFX010000151.1 GCA_027293415.1 Candidatus Methylomirabilota bacterium | reverse complement strand
GGCCGCGATCAGATGCTTGGGGATTTCTTGGTCGGTCATTTGATTCCCGTCAGCTTGATTTTCGTGAGCTCCTGGTTCGTGTTCAGTTCCTCGCAAAGCCTGTCAATCTGCTCATCGGTCAGCGGCTGCACCTCGTCAAACCCCGGGTAAGACTTCTGTACCCATTCCGGTTCCTTCTGAAAGTGGCGTAGGGCTGCGAGGATCGTGGACAGTTCGCGGTAGGTCATGGCTTCTGCCCTCCTCTTTTTTGTCGCTACTCAACAATCTCGAATTTCGTCCGTCGCCCAGATTTGGCCCCGACCGCGTGAAGCAGGGTCCGCATCGCCCGGGCGTTCCGCCCCTCCCTCCCAATCACCCGCCCCACATCTGATTGGGCCACTTTGAGCCTCAGCGTCGTCGTCTCCCCGTCTTCGATCGCCTCCACACTCACCGCATCGGGGTTTTCGACGAGGTTCTTTGCGAGATACTCCAGAAGCTCCTTCAACACGTCCGCCTCCTCAGTGCCGTCGCGGCTCTCGGCGGGAAACCTTCAGGGAGGAGGCCCCTTGCCCCTTGGCTTCCGGTCGGTGAGACACTGATCGTCACCCGATCTCCGAAAACGCAGCAAACCTGGATGGTGTCGCCGTCGATCACCCGGACGACTTGGACCGAAGCCTCGGACTTGGGTACTTCACGCCCGGGTACGTCCTGGGGGATTTGCTCCTGCCTCGACCTTGGCTTCCGATTCAGGCAGTACTGATTGTCGGGGCATCCCGAGCAGTAACCTAGATCACCGCAAATATAGGTTCCGCGATCCGAGGGGCAGGAATGCCAGCGGTGGCAGCCGGAGCGGTGGGCTTGTGCCGGACTCCCGCATAGGGGGCCCAGCACCAGACTAAGTAAAATTGACCAGAGGAGCGATCGTCGATTGCCCATAGCAAAAGGACGGGGTCAGTTGACAAAGGCAGGCATTGAATCCTCGTGGCTAGTCAGTAATATCTTTCTCCTGGGCGGACGTTGTTCCTTCTTCACCTTCCGGGAGGCTTCCTTCGACACCAACCCCGCTAGGCGTTGGCTGTAGACATTCGAAATCTCCCGGCGTGAAGGATATGTTGATTGTTTCATTAGCTCTTTTGAAAGTTATGATCCGAAACCAGATATCATCGCGGGCACAGACAGCCTCCACCAGGGAAGCCCGATCTGTTACAGGAGTGCCGTGGATTTTGGTCACCCAGTCCCCCGCTTGCAGACCGGCGCCCTCACCCAAGCCGCCGGGGTGGACTTTCCCGACCACGAGTATTTCCCCTTCCGACTTCAGCGTCACCCCGAGCTCTGGGATCGAAAATACCTCTTGTGCAGTGGTAATGGATGGCGTCTCGGAAGTCTCAGGCGAAGGACTAAGTATATTAACATCAGCTGGGGTAACATCAGCCGCGCCGAGCTTGGTGAGAGTTATCTGTACGTCATCCTGGGAGAGCTTATACAACCCTCCCGACCCAGCATCCACAGCGAGGCCAATCAGACCACCAAATATGATATTCCCAAACGTCATCCCGGACACCTTACTCGTGATTGTGGAACTAGCCGGTTCGAAGCCTTCCTTTTCCACCTTGATGATGTAGTCTTGCTTTCGGGCAAGCTCGACCCTAAGCGGAGTCTCCCCCCTGTACTCCCCATTGATGGTAACGCGAGCCCCGGAGGGAGAGGAGGAAATCCCGACGGTTTGGCTAGACCCATGCATAATGGTAGCGCACCCCATCAACATTATTACCAGGGCGAGCAGCCCGATAGTCCGGATCATTCCTTGTCCCTCCTTATGCCGGGCCGAGGCTAGGATTTGCTGCATGCCAGCCCGGGTGGATTGATAGGTGCCCCAAAAGCGCTGGTACAGTATCTTCACCATGACGTTCTCCCTCATTACTGGTTAAGGCGTCCAACCCCTCTAAAAATAAAAACGCCCCCCAGGCCGTGCTCCGCCTGAGAGGGCGTCTGAATGTTTGGTGCGCCGTCGAATGGTCCTTGCGGTGGGCGGGAGGCTATGCTCCACCCCGGTTTCATTGGTGCTTCTCCTGAAGGGGGCCTAAGTATCCCTCACCGGGCAAGGGGTGTCAAGCGACGGGCGTCGGGACAACTCGACGCTCGTGGTGTTTTTGGGCTAGGGGTGTCATGCCGGGGGACCGGGTGATAATCAAATTTAAGAAGGAAGGGGAGGTACTCGTCGCGGAGGAGGTCAGGAAGCTCCGCTGATTGATCGTCACTGGCGTTCGATGAGGATATCCTCTCCCTCCACCTTCACCCGGTAGCTGGGAACAGGATCGGTGGCAGGGGGGCTGACGACTTCACCGGTCTTCACATTGAACTGGGCAAGGTGCCATGGACATTCTACGATGTCCCCAGCCAAGTCCCCCTCCGAGAGGGGGCCGCCCTCGTGGGTGCAGGTGTCGCCGATCGCGTAGAAGGTCTCGTTCTCATTGAAGAGGGCGATCCGTTCTCCCTCCAGTTCCACCAGGATTCCCGTTCCGTCAGCAATATCTTTGGTCTGAGCGACCTTGATGAACTCACCCATAGTTCCTCCCTTGCAGCATGGCAATAGGTGCATGACGGTGAACGCGTGAGCAAGGCTAACAGATGGATCATGTGATTGGCAAGGGGGCGATATGAAGCTCAAGGAAAAAGTGGCCCTAGTGACGGGCGGCAGTCGGGGGAAACTCGGCGCTCGTGGTGTTTTCAGAGCTGAAAGGACTCGACACGACCGTTCCTGATGCACGCCTTGGGAATCTGTGGGAGCTAGGGCCTATAGGGGAGCTAGTGTCGGCCTGGGGCGGGCCGGGTGTTCGTACAAAATTCGTACGCGAATGGAAATGCCAGCTTGGACCTCCCTCTTAGTGGAGGTCGTAAACTGGCGTTTTTGCTAGAGCACAAGTGGACTTTCGGGGATTAGGAAACCTCTGCTCTGTCCACCTGAGCTACAGGCCCATCGGTTACTGAGAGTGGTGGGTCCATGCTACGGGATTACAGCACTTGTCGCAAGATGGATTTGATTAGCGTGGGCTTGCTGCTTCACTCTATGGTCCCCTACCCCAGTCGCTGGATGACTGCTTCGGGATCAACGCAACTTAGGCAAGCCTGACACCAATCCCACAGAAATGGCAGAAAAGAGGGTAAAGTAGAGACTTAAAGGAAAGCGCGGAAGTACCTATAACAATGGGGGTTTGATGTTTGGTGCGGACTTCCCTGCAACCCCTTTTTTCAACTTAGGAAACCTCTGACTCGGGAACTACCGGTAGCACCATGGTAGCAGCGTCGTGGAAAGGCTTGATTTGCTGGGACTGGGCGGTAAGGATCTGATTACCAATTAGCAGGTCAGAGGCTCGAATCATCCCCGCCGGCTCCACCTGCCTAATTCACCCAGTCCAATTCAATCTACTCTGACCCCATTGACCCCCGTGAGTTTTTCATGCTTCTAATACCTTCGCGAAGCATGTGTTATGGGCGCATCAGTTTGGTCTCCAGCAGGCCATGCTCCATGCGCCTGTGCAAAACGGGTTGGTCAGGCCTCACATTGGGTCGGCCCGCTCCTCCACATCGGCTTCAGCTGGCCAAATTATCTTACGACTTGCCAGAGGTCACTTCCATGGAAATCCTTATTCTTTAAGCTCACTGCTTACTACCCACTCGACGGGCAAGAACGGCCATCCAGGTGAAACTTCCTGACGGCGGTACGGCAGGAAAAGTCAAATCTTCACTTAACCAATACTGCGCAGTGAGGCCAAGTCGAGCGATTTCCTCCTCGACAAGGGTTTTGTCCACATCCTGAAATCCGGACAGCACCAGCGTGGCCTCGTCTCCACTCAACCGAACTAGTTCAGCCAGTTTGTCTCTCAGTATGGGCATAGGTAAATTCGCCAGCACCAAGTCAAAACGGTCAGCCACCGCCTCTGTTGACCCTCTAACGAGCAGCATCCGGTCCTGCAAGTGGTTAAGCTCAGCATTAGCTCGGCTGGTGACGAGAGCCTGGGGACTGATATCTGTAGCTAGAGCATGCTCCACCCCAAGTTTCAATCCTGCCAGCGCCAAGACCCCGCTGCCGCAGCCCACGTCCGCCAGGGTTCGGCACCGTCGTCGTTTGAGGTCTTGGAGCATGAGACGGAGGCACATCTTGGTGGTGGGATGGCTAGGCGGGAAGGTTCTGCTGGTTTTCAGAAGAACCCATGCCGGGGCTCTAGATGCCAGAAACCGCCACCAGGGAGCACCAACGGCGAGAGAGCCATCAATGCAGTAGTAGAAAAGCACGACGTCACGTCATCGCATAGGGAAGGAGGCGCGTCTCAACAAATAACATTTTATGCTCCGAAGAGCGAATGCACGTCTTGCCACGTCCTCCACACTGAAGCACTTGAATTTATTGAATCCACTGTGTGCAGGGGCGGGTGCCTCTGTCAAAAGGTTAGCGCTTGCTCCACTTGGGTCGCGGGTGGATCAGCTTGCCCGTCGCCCACCTGGTCGGCGCCACGACCTTGTACTCACCGTTCTGAATCTGGCGGAGGATCATGGGCTTGGCGATATTCTTGCCGGTTGCGTCGAATTTGATGTTGCCGTAGAAAGTCTCAATGCTGGTGGCAGCAATCGCGTCGCGGACCTTCTCGGTGTCGAACGAGCCCGCCCGCTCTATGGCGTCGACGTAGACCAGGACTGCCGCCGTCGACTCTGCGGCCTGATACGGCGGCACATAGCCGTATTCCTTTTCGAACCTCTTGGCATAGTCACTGGCCGGGCCGAACCACTTGTCCTTGTAGGTTAGGGGTGGTGCCCACTGGGCTGCGCACAAGGTATAATCGGCGAGCGGACCGAAATTCTTGATCACCTTCGCCGCCTCGCAGTGGGTAATGGCGAGCATTGGCACGTTGATCTTCTTCTGCGAGAGTTGTTTAATGGCTAACGTCGCCCCCTTGGAATGGCCTGAAACCACCAGGACGTCGGGCCTCAGGACCTTCACTTTGGTCAAGGTCGCCGACATGTCGTTCAGCTCGGGCGGGAGCTTGTCGTCGATGACGACCTTCATCTTCCAGCGCTTGGCATCCTCGAGCACGCCGGCGCGGATATCCTGCGAGAACGGATCGTTTTCGATAGCCAAGGCTACCTTCACGGTGCTGGGATCCCTTTTTTGGAGCTGCGCCACCTCGGCGGCCAGGTTAATCGCTTCCCTCAGGTAGAAATCAGACGTCGAGAGCACGGCGAAGACATATCTGTAGCCCTTGTTGAAAATCGATCGAGAGGCGCCGTTCCCTTCCACCATCGGGATCGCGTATTTCTCGGTCACGGGTGCGATCGCCTTGGTGAGGCCCGAGCTGTACGGCCCCAGCATGAACTTAATGCCGTCCTGTACGATCAGCCGTTCAGCGAGCTGCGCGCCACGCGCCGGTGTCGACTCGTCGTCGTAGTACTTGAT
>JAPUFX010000150.1 GCA_027293415.1 Candidatus Methylomirabilota bacterium | reverse complement strand
TGAGATTGTGATCAGGCCGGGCAAGCTCAGAGTCTACTCTGGTACCGGCAGAGCACCGTCTATCAAGATCGGACTCAAGGGGAAAGTCCACCGACTCAAACCGGGGGATATCGTCGAGTTCAAACTTTAACCTTCCACCCTACCCGCGCTTCCTCACGATTCGTTTTCAGACTGTCTCACCATTGTTATTTACTGCGACGTGAGCTAGCCGTCGCCGCGTCGCCACGAACTTCACGCACTCAAGCGTCGCTCCGCTTCCATGTCCATTCGCGAATCTCAGGCATATCCTGACCATACTTTTCGATATACTGCTTGTGCTCGATCAGCTTATCGCGGACCGCCTGTTTGGCATATGCAGCCATATACCCAAGCTTTGGCACCCGATCAATCACACTCTCGACGAGGTGGAAGCGATCCAGATCGTTGCGGACAGCCATGTCAAAGGGCGTGGTGGTGGTTCCCTCTTCCTTATACCCTCGGACGTGGAGGTTCTTATGGTTCGTCCGCCGGTAGGTCAGGCGGTGGATCAGCCAGGGGTAACCATGATACGCGAAGATGATCGGCTTGTCAGTGGTGAAGAGGGTGTCAAACTCCCAATTCGACAGCCCGTGGGGATGCTCTTCCTCCGGCTGAAGCGTCATCAGGTCAACCACGTTGATGACCCGCACCTTGAGGTCGGGGACATGTTGGCCGAGTAAGTCAACGGCAGCGAGGGTTTCAATAGTGGGCACGTCTCCCGTGCATGCCATCACCACGTCCGGCTCGGTCCCTTTATCGTTGCTCGCCCACTCCCAGATCCCGATTCCAGCAGTGCAATGCTTGATGGCAGCATCCATATCAAGCCACTGCGGTTGAGTTTGCTTCCCTGCCACAATGACATTGACATAGTTGCGGCTCCGCAAGCAATGGTCAGTAACGGAGAGCAGGGTGTTGGCATCGGGGGGAAAGTACACCCGGATGACATCCGCCTTCTTGTTCACGACGTGATCGATAAACCCGGGGTCCTGGTGACTGAAGCCGTTGTGGTCCTGCCGCCAGACGTGGGACGTCAGCAGATAGTTCAGGGAGGCGATGGGGCGCCGCCACGGAATCTCGTTGCGGGTGGTCTTGAGCCACTTGGCGTGTTGATTGAACATCGAGTCGACGATATGGATAAACGCCTCGTAGCAGGAGAAAAACCCGTGGCGACCGGTGAGGAGATACCCTTCCAGCCAGCCCTGGCAGGTATGTTCGCTGAGGATCTCCATCACCCGACCGTCCGGAGAAAGGTGGTCGTCCTCTGGGATCGTGTCGGCCGTCCATGTCCGATTCGTTACCTCGAATAACGCGGTAAGACGATTCGAGGCAGTCTCGTCCGGCCCGAACACCCGGAAATTCCGCTCGTCCATGTTGAGCTTCATCACGTCGCGCAAGAAGCGTCCCATGACGCGCGTCGCTTCAGCCACAACGGCACCGGGTCTGGGGACATCGACAGCATACTCCCGGAAATCGGGCATCTTCAGATCTTTGAGCAGGATGCCGCCGTTGGCGTGGGGGTTGTCACCCATGCGACGATGCCCCTTGGGCGCCAGCTCGGCAAGTGTTGGAACCAGCTTTCCGGTCTCGTCAAAGAGTTCTTCGGGCTTGTAGCTCTTCATCCACTCTTCGAGCATCTTGACATGACCCGGCTTCGTTGCCATCTCGGCGAAGGGAACTTGGTGCGATCGCCAGGAGTCTTCCGTTTTCTTGCCGTCGACTTCTTCCGGACCTGTCCAGCCCTTAGGAGTCCGCAGGACGATCATCGGCCACCGGGGACGCTTGGCGTTACCCTTACTGCGGGCATCGTGCTGGATCGCCTTGATCTCAGCAATCACGGTATCCAGGGTTGCCGCCATCAATTGGTGCATCATTTCGGGGTCAGAGCCCTCAACAAAATAGGGCTTGTTACCGTAGCCAACGAACAAGCTTTCTAGTTCCTCATGGCTGATCCGTGCGAGCACCGCCGGATTGGCAATCTTGTACCCATTGAGATGCAAGATGGGTAACACGGCACCGTCGCCGACCGGATTGAGAAACTTGTTCGAATGCCAAGCAGCCGCAAGGGGGCCCGTTTCGGCTTCCCCGTCACCCACCACGCAGGCAACGATGAGGTCGGGGTTGTCAAAGGCCGCTCCATAAGCATGAGAGACGGCGTAGCCGAGTTCACCCCCCTCGTGGATAGAGCCAGGGGTTTCGGGTGCCACGTGGCTGGGGATACCCCCGGGGAATGAAAACTGCCTGAATAGCTTCCGCATCCCCTCGGCATCCTGCGAAATGTTGGGGTATACCTCACCGTACGTCCCCTCTAGGTACGTACTGGCGACGAGGCCGGGACCGCCATGACCAGGGCCGGCAATGTAAATCATCTCCAGATCATGGTCCTTGATGACACGGTTGAGATGAACATAAATGAAGTTAAGCCCCGGAGTGGTCCCCCAGTGTCCGAGCAACCTGGGCTTGACGTGTTCTAACTTCAGGGGTTCCCTCAGGAGGGGATTGTCGAGGAGATAGATTTGTCCAACGGAAAGGTAATTTGCCGCGCGCCAGTACGCGTCCATGGCTTGCAGTTCTTTTGGGGAGATTTTCCTAGTCATGGTCTCCTCCTCCCTCTTCTGATCAGTGTTACCCCTCGATGCAGCGAATCGTATCCTCTGCGATGAGCAGCTCCTCGTCAACCGGGATCACATAGGCGTGGAGACGGGCGTCATCGGCGGTGATCCGTCCTTCAGCGCCCACCGTCGCGGCATTCCGGTCGGGATCGAGGATCAGCCCACACCACTCCAGGCCCTCGCAGATCCTGGTACGTACCACTGGTGCATGTTCGCCGATGCCACCGCTAAAGACGATGGCATCCGCCCCGCCGAGGGCAGCCAGGTACGCACCAATATACTTGCGCGCCCGGTAGCAGAAGAGGTCGATCGCGAGACGGGTCCGCGCATCCTCTTGCGCATGTACCACTAACTCGCGCATGTCGTTCGAGCGGCCGGAAATGCCGAGCAATCCCGATCGCTCGTTGAGCCACCTTTCGACCTCGGTGACGGGAACACCCTCCTTCCGGGCGAGGTAGCCAACGAGGGCCGGGTCCAGGTCACCACAGCGCGTCCCCATTACGAGCCCCTCGAGAGGAGTAAAACCCATCGACGTATCCACCGACCTCCCGTCCCGGATGGCGCTGGCCGAGCAGCCGTTCCCCAGATGGAGCGTGATAATGTTCACCCGATCGGAGGGCGTGGCGGTGAGCTGAGCATAGCGAAGAGTGCTGTAGTGGTCCGCGATGCCGTGGAAACCGTAGCGCCGAATCTTGTGGCGGACCGTAAGATCGTAGGGAATGGCATAGACCGATGCATAGTCCGGGAGGGTCTGGTGGAAGGCTGTGTCGAAGACGGCCACCATCGAGACACCCGGTCCCAGCACCGCGCGGGCCGCCCGGATCCCGCTCACGCATGCGGGATTGTGGAGGGGGGCCAGCTCATTCAGGTCCTCAATGGCGGCGATGACTTCATCGTCAATCAACACCGGTGTTGCGAAGCGGTCGCCGCCGTGGACGACGCGGTGCCCGACCGCGTCAGGCTTGCGGAGCGCCTTACCATCCTGTGCATCGACCCAGGCAAAGACCCTTCGAACGGCCTCATCGTGGTTGCGAATGGGGACCGTCTCGCGATGCGGGGCGCCACTATTGACCCTAAACGTGCACGTGGCCTCACCACCTATCCGATCAATGAAACCGCGTGCCAGTCTGCGGGCCTGTCCTGTTGGAATTGTGGTCGTCGCAAGCTCGATGATCTGGAATTTCAGGGAGGAACTTCCACAGTTGAGCACCAACACCCTCATCGGGCCCCCCCTTCGTTCGTGTTTTCGACCACCACTTTTACACTCTCATTCTCGCTCGTGATGAAACCTTCCAACTACACCTATGCAATAAGTTAGGGGTTGCAGATGCCATGACAGGGCCTCACCTCATGGGCTACCCAGGGTGTAGAGCAACCACAATCCCAGGACATAGGTCCCGAGGATTAGGATATTCTCGAGCCGCAGGGAGCGGGCTCGCTCCCCACGACGAGACCGGATGGCCACGATGCCTAACGCGAGGCAGGTCACCGCAAGAACGATGGTCAAGAGATGGTCCCGAACGATAAACCCAAGAACGGGCCCCCGAGGATA
>JAPUFX010000149.1 GCA_027293415.1 Candidatus Methylomirabilota bacterium | reverse complement strand
AGGGGGGGGGATTGGATTCACCCTCTCGGGAAAAAACCGAGGAGCAGCGGCGGAAGAACCTGCAGGGAATAAGGGGCCTCATCGAGGGCATCGAGGAACGCCAGCGTCAGGAGAGAATGGGGTCAGCATGAGACGCCACCTCGACTTCGCCAAGCCGACTTTGTGGATTTGCCCCAAGTGCGGGACCGGGGTCAAGACGAGTGAGAACCAGCCGCGGTGTCGGGTGTACGGGTTTAGGGAGGGGCCGTCGTGAGAAGGACGCGACAGCCTTCCAAAGGACGCCCTGGGGACCCCTCCAAACCGCTCGCAGCGGCTGCTGATAGGCTCCGAGGCAGTGCAAGCACCGGTGCAAGCGGGGTGAAACCGGCGATTAATGCAGTGGTCAATAACCGACCCCAGTCCGCACAAGACACAGGTCAGGTTCGGCTTCTGACCGTCCCGCAGGTAGCTGAGTACCTCCAGGTAAGCGTTCGCCTGACTTGGCAATTGATCGAGCTGGGCAAGCTGCCGGTTGTTAGGATTGGCCGCTGCGTACGATTGATCCCTTCGGATCTTGATGCTTACGTAATCGAGAACAGGCGTGGGTCCCCTTGATTTGCCCGAGACGGCACAGGACAATGGGGGTGGAGGTGAAGATCTAATGCCGAGAATCCTTGCTGACAACAAACCCCGCCGTTACCGAGACCATCGGACGCAGACGGCGCGCCGATGGGCGGACGGATACAACGACATTGCGACCCGCTATCCTCCCCGGGATGGCCTTGGCCGTGCGCTGACTGCGATTGCCGCTGACTTCTACATGGACTACGTGGAACTTCGCTCGGCCGAGAGGACCGCCCAGAAGAAGAACTCGAGCCCGATTCGCAAGACGGCCGGTCTATTTCTTGCGACGTTGCGCGTTCTCGGTGGCGGATCCGGCAACGGGCACGGGGAAAAAGATCTCGCCAAACTTATCCAGGCCGCACAACGTGGAGCATCTGATAAAGGTGAATGACCTACTCCGATATGCGACCGATCCGGTTGCCTTCATTGATGACCTCGTGCAAAAGAACGAGCTGGGTCGGCCCTTTTATCTCCTGGACCATCAACGCGAGATTCTCCGGCTCGCCTTCACCTTCGACAAGGAGGAACGGCTAGCGTATGACACGATCATGTTCTCTTGCCCCAAGAAAAGCGGCAAGACGACGATCAACGCCGCGCTGGCCCTGTGGTGGGCATTCACGCAGGAGGCGCCCAACGAGATCCCTCTCGTCGCCAATGATTTTGAGCAGGCCGTCAGTAGGGTCTTCAAGGCGATGGTCGGCCTGATTCGCCACAATCCACAGCTCGCACAAAGTGCTGAGGTGCAGGTAGCTCGAGTTTTCATTTCAAACGGGACCGAGGTGAAGGCCATTTCTTCCGACTACCGTGGCGAGGCCGGGGGGAATCATGGGTTCACTTCATGGGATGAGTTGTGGGGCTACATCTCAGAGTCCTCGCGGCGGCTGTGGGAGGAGTTGACGCCTGTCCCGACCCGGCGCAACAGCATCCGGTTCATCACCACCTATGCCGGATGGGAAGGGGAATCACAGTTGCTCTGGGATCTTTACCGCCAGGGCGTCGGCAAGGAGGAGCATCCTGACGGCCAGGGCGAACGGATTCACCCAGACCTTCCGATCTACGCGAACTGCGAGGCACGTCTCTTTGTTTACTGCGACCACGAGGCACGCATGCCCTGGCAGACGCCCGAGTATTACGCGGCGCAGCGACGCAGCTTGCGACCGTCGGCTTACCTTCGCCTCCACGAGAACCGATGGACCGTAGCTGAAACTACCTTCATCACGCCAGAGTTCTTTGATCCGTGCGTGGACAAGAACCTTTCGCCCCTCCTCCCCACGCAGGAGTGTGCCTTGTACCTCGGAGTGGACGGAGCAATCAAAGGGGACACCGCCGCCGTTGTCGGCATTATCCGGGACGGAGAGAAGTTCCGGCTCGCCATACACCGAATCTGGCGCCCTTCCGCCAACGAGCCACTCGACTTAGAGGCGACCATTGAGGCCTACCTCCGGGAGGTCCACGAGCGGTATCACGTGCGGGCCATTTATTGCGACCCATTTCAGTTGCACCGGAGCATCACGACGCTCAAGGCAGCCGGTCTGCCGATCCGGGAGTTCCCACAGACGACCGCGAATACAACTAGGATGGGTCAAGCTCTTTTTGAACTGCTCAACGGTCGAAACATCCGCCTATATCCAAGCGAGGAACTGCGAGTCCAGGCCCTGAACACGGTCGCGGTGGAATCTCCTCGCGGCTGGCGAATCGCAAAGGAGAAGGCCTCGAAGAAGATCGATGCCATTGTCGCTCTCGCTATGGCGTGTGTGGCCGCGCTGGATCGTCCGGCGCTGCCTCCACTCATAATCGTCAGCGGGGATCAAGGCGTATTGACCCAAGAGCAGGCGGACCGGACTGAGGAAGAGCGGAAGCACGAGGCGGAGGAGACCGTGAGATCCGCGATCGTGGGACGGGGGGCCTACTTCCCGCAGGACTTCCGTTAGCGAGGCATAGGCGTGGCGCACAATCCCGACAACCTCCATCCCGTCCTCCATACCTCTGAGGACGAAACCCGCAACGTGAGAGATGCCCGCTGTGCCGGGCGTGCGAGCAGGTGAAAAAGGCTCCGAAGAGGCCCATCGAGATCCTAGGGCCGAGTAAGGGGTTGGTCTGAGACGGGTCTTTTTTTGGCCCAAATAAGCGTTTGAACGCATGCTGAGGACAAGATATGCTCTGTGCGACCTGCGGGACACCCTTTGAGCTGAAGCGGCCAGAGGGCCGTTTCTGTAGCGATAAGTGCCGGGCGACTGCCTGGCGGAAGCGGCGGGATCACATGGTCGTGGCAGCCCTGGGCGAGATCG
>JAPUFX010000148.1 GCA_027293415.1 Candidatus Methylomirabilota bacterium | reverse complement strand
CGGGATCTCATACATTTCTCCCGATGGGTCCCCGTCAGATGAAAAGGCCTTTCTCGTCGAGATCGAGCGAGACTACGAGGTGGCGATCGAACGAGTTCCCATGGGCCCCGCGGGGCTCCTGAATCGCTCCAGGGAGGCGGTGTGGCACGTCGAGGCCCCGTTCCTGGATGAACTGTGGAACACCACCTACAGGTTCCTCTCTACCGTCCACCGGCTTGGGGCCCGGGTGATGCTGACGGGTACCTGGGGGGACCAGATGCTCTTTGAGCAGTCGTACCTCGTAGACCTCTTCCACAAGCTGGCGTGGGGTGAGGTGCGGGCACACCTGAAAGAATTCGGCCGCTGGTTCACCGACGCAGACAGCAGCTACTTCAAGCAGCGATTTTTCGTGGACCTCGTCAAGTACCATGTTCCGAAGGCGCTCATTCCCTCTCTTCGAAGGCTTCGAGCCAGAGAACATCGCCCGTGGTTCACGCAGGCGTTTCAGAAGCGGGCTCGCCGAGGGACATCCAAACACTCCGCTTTCTCCAGAGTATCTTTCCCTACGGTTCATGCCCGCGCTATGTACGAAGAGGCCAGATCGAGCCACCATGTCATGTGCATGGAGTGGAACAACAAGGTGGCCGCTATGCACGGACTGGATACAGCCTTCCCCTTCCTGGACCGGGACCTGCTTGCCTTCCTGATGTCCATCCCCGGGGAGATGCAGACCTGGAAAGGAGTTCCCAGGACCCTCCTGCGCGCCGCCATGCAGGGTAATCTTCCCGACGCGATCGCACGCCGCACCTGGAAGGCAGATTTCAGCCACTTGGTGAATGAGGGGGCGGAGAGGGACTTTCCTCAAGTGCTTCGCGGTCTTGAGTCGGACGGAATGGCCTTGAAGTTGGGGTACGTGAAGGGAAACGTAATAAGGTCAGAACTCGAGCGGTTGAAAGACCGGATGCAGGGTCCCACCTGCGAAGCGGCCTGGAACCTCTCGGATCTCCTGGGGTTAGAGCTCTGGCTTCAGGTTTTTTTCGGGGAGAACAACAACAGCCATGAGGGGCCGGGATCGCCCGAGGGCACCCCGATGGTGCTAATGCTAGGAGGCATAGGATGAAATCCAAACCAACACGCCGAGAAAAGAAACCTTACCGTCCTCCCCGCCTTGTGGTCTACGGGGACCTTCGCCGTCTCACGAAGGCCAAGGGAGGTGTTAAGACGGACGGGGGCCAGCCCAAGACTAGGACGCCGCCGCCCGGGGGAGCATCCTGAAGTTTCCGGTGGGTTTGCCCTGATCCGAGAGAATCCCGCCTCGGAGCGGGTCATTTTCCCTTGCCGCCCTCGGGGAGACAGCAGGGTGAGGGACCAAAGCATGTTCTTTTTCCACCCTCACCTCGACCCTCTCGCTGCAGGGGGGAGGGAGAGCTTCAGGATTGTCTGGGGTCGTCGTGCCAACGCCGGAAAGAGTTTCTGAGCAGGGTTAGGAGGTACGTGTGGCGGATGCGAAAAACACGTAGGTCAATACTTGGAACAGGACAGGAGCCAGTAGGCAGGCGGCGATCTCCGCGTGGCTATCGGGTGTACGGTCTGTGCCTTCTGAGTCAGTGGCCGCTCCCTTGCCCTGAGGGAAGAGAATGCGACCTCCAGGAGCTTGAACTGTTCGTTGGCTCGCCTGCTCTCTTCTCAAAGGTGCCTCGGGACGCCATGAGACGGTCGGATGGAAAAAACTGGTTTCAACACCTCCGGCTCCCCGACGGATCCGACTATCTCCGCTGGTCCGGGCTCTTTGAGTTCCTGGTCTCGGCCGACGGCCACCGCATCGCCTGTCGTGCGTTCAAGGGTGCCTCGCAGGAGTCATTCCAGACGTATCTCGCGGGTCATGTCATTTCCTTTGCCCTGCTGAGACAGGGGATCGAGCCACTCCACTCGACCACTGTGGTGATTGACGGGGAGGCGGTGGCTTTTCTTGGCGACTGCGGCTTTGGGAAATCGAGCCTCGGAGCCGTGTTCCTGCACGGAGGGTACCGCTTGCTGACCGATGATCTCCTCGTCCTCAAGGAAGAAGGGGATCAATTCATGGCCTATCCTGGTCCGCCAAGGATCAAGCTCTTTCCGGAAATTGCCAGGAGCGTGCTTGGAGAGCGGGTCACCGGCATCCCGATGAACGATCAGACGTCCAAGCTGGTGATACCGCTGGGTCAGAACGAGGCAGTCTTGCCGCAAAGCGCCTTCCCCCTGAAGGCGATCTATGTGCTCGCACCTCCATCACCGAACTCACCCAGCCACCGGATCACCATTCGGACGCTCTCCCCCCGCCGCGCCTTTGTTGAGCTGATCAAGAATACCTTCAATCACCTGGTCGTCGAGCCAGGCAGGCTCAAGTGCCAGTTCGTGCTGGCCACCCGGCTCGCCACACGTGTCCCCATCGCGTCTTTATCCTATCCCAGGGCCCTCAAACACCTCCCGGATGTCCGGCAGGCCATCCTAGCAAACCTGAGCAATGGGACTACTTTCAGCTTTCGTTGAGAAGACCTATTTCTATCTCCTAAATCACCGGCCTGCAGGTGACACCGAGGATCTTTGTTTTCAGGCCCGGGGCAATTGTTTCTATCCTC
>JAPUFX010000147.1 GCA_027293415.1 Candidatus Methylomirabilota bacterium | reverse complement strand
CGCTTGCACCGAGGACAGATCCACGTCATCGTTGTACGGGCGCGCTGGCCGATGACAGTGTAGCTCCGGCGTCACTTTGAGAAATTCGAGAGAATCGGCATTTGTTTTTATCACCTCCTCCTGACTAATTTCTGTTGCATCGTTCTCTATCAGCTAGTGATACGGTGCGACGTTGTTAGGCTAATTGCAATTTTCAAGCCAAACGTCAGTGATGGCTAGGATGCTGGGAGGCTTGGTCGTTAGGAAGCGAGGAGGCGAGGAAGCGAGGAAGCTGTGAGGCTACCTCGGTGATCGGTCCTCGATCATACGCAGTGGTTGGTAGTTGGTGGGTGGACGGACTGCAGGGTTGAGGGTTGAGAGTTCAGAGGGAAAGGGGTGACACTGGGTATGTCGAGTTCTTTGGGTTTATAGGGATTGTTGGGTCTGTCGGATTTTGTAGCGTTCTAGCATCCAAGCCTTCCAGCATCTTAGCATTCCAGCCCGAGAAATCAGGCCAAATGCCTTGACAGTACCCTCATATTTTGCTACAAAGAAGCGGCCCCAAGAGATTGCTGGACAAGCAGGATCGTTCTCGTGGGTCGAAGTGCTCCGGCAGGGACCAGGGGGCGATCCCCTTCGGGCCTCAGGAGAGAAGAGACCGGGGAGATCCGGGAGTCCACGTCGGTCACTTGGGGCATTTTCTTTTTCAGCTTTCCAGCACGGGGAGGTCGCACGCTGCTGAACGGTTGCCTTCTGCGTACACCTGGGTAGCGGTCGGTCTCCAGTAAACAAAGGAAAACATCCTGTGACCCCGCGAGATTCGCAACGACACGAAACCCTTACCTCCATCCGGCGCTACTTTGTCACCGGGTTAATCATCGTCCTGCCGTCGGTTCTTACCATCTATATCGTCTGGATCCTCTTCGGCCTCGTGGGCGGATTCCTTTCTCCGTTCTTAGGAGTGGTTCTTCGCAAGGTCGTGGGCACAGAGATGATCGATCCCCTGGCCACCCTGGTGAGCGTGATCGTCACCGCCGGCCTGATCTGTGTCGTGGGGATGACCGGAACCCTCTTTAGCCAGCGGATCTTTCACAAAGCGGAGGACGTCTTTCGGCGCATTCCCCTGGTCCGCTCGATTTACGGATCGATCCGTCAGATCATGGATCTCGTGACGGCGAAAGATTCCGCCTTCCAGAAGGTGGCCCTGATCGAATACCCCCGAAAGGGGATTCACAGCCTCTGCTTTGTTACCAGCCGTCACCGATGGGATATCCCGGGTCGGTCCGATCCCGCGATTACGGTCTTCCTGCCCACCTCTCCGAACCCGACCTCCGGATTCTTTCTCTTGGTGCCAGAGAAGGACGTGGTTCTCCTCAATATCTCAGTCGATGATGCCGTGAAGATGATCATCTCGGGTGGAATCATCGGTCCTGAGAACCGACACCTTTTGACTGAGACCTCCCCGGTTCAACTGTCCAGCGAAGGGTTTATTTACTGAACCGCACCGTCAGAATATCGCCGTCCTGAACCCCGTATCCCTTTCCCTCGAGCCGTAACAGCCCCTGCTTTCGGGCCACGGCCATGGATCCCGAGGCATCGAGTTCCTGGAAGGGAATGACCTCGGCCTTAATGAAGCCTTTCGATATGTCGGTGTGGATGGTGCCGGCCGCGTCGAGTGCCGTGGCACCCCGAGGGATCACCCATGCCCTCAGCTCGTCACCCACCACGGTGAAGAACGTGATGAGATCCAAGAGGTCGAGACATTGGCGGAGGATCGACGGGTACTCGATGGTCTCGACCCCCAGGGCTCGAGAAAACTCCTGGGCCTCTTCCTCGGTCAGTTCACTGAGTTCCCACTCGGTCTTGGCCGGGAGGCGGATGCAGCCGGTCCGGGGCTTCGCCGCCCTGTCCCGGACCTGATCCCAGACCGGGTCCGCTTTTCCAACCTTTTCCTCGCCGATGTTGAGAAGCAGGAGAAGCGGTTTGAGCGTGAGCAAGGCGTAGCCCCGAAGATCTTTCTCCTCCTCCGCCGTGAGCGCTATCTCCCGGAGGTTCTGCTCTTTCGTTAGCCACTCCCGACACCTCTCGAGAAGAGGCAGCTCGTCCTGTCCCTCTGCCTTTCGACCCTTGCGCACGTCCTTGGTGATCCGCTGAATCCGCTTTTCCACGACATCAAGGTCTGCCAGAAGGAAGACGGTGTCGAGGAGGCCAATGTCTCGGAGCGGGTCGACAGACCCCTCTTCATGGGGTACCCGCACATCCTCAAAGTCCCGAATCACGTGGAGGATCAGGTCCACCTGGCGGAGGGAGGCGAGCAGGGATCCCTCTGTTTCGCCACGCTTTCCGCCTGCGGTGAGGGCGGGGAAATCGAGGATTTCAGCGATAGGAGATGTGACCTTTTTCGGATGAAAGATCTCGGCCAGGCGATCCAGGCGATGCTCGACCACCTTCGCTGTCCCCAATGAGGGCTCCGTGCCCTTGGACGGATGAGCGTGCTCTCGCGTGAGGAGGCGAAAAACGATGGTCTTTCCTGTGCGTGGCAGTCCAGTGATTCCTATTCTCATGGCCACCTCGGTGTGGAATTCGTATCACTCACCCTCCGATCTGTCAAATGAAGCAGTCAGCTGTCAGCACATAAGAAGGCAGCCCCCAGCTGTCAGCAGTAAAGAGATGTATGTGTTTGAAGTTGGGTGTTTTTTGTTTGGTTACGCCTGCCGTGAACCCTGAATCAAGAGCTCGGAGGGACCTTCCTCGTCGGCGCCATATTCTGCATGGACTTGAGGCGCGGAGGCAACGTTACGCATGCTGAGGCGTTGTAATCCGCTATTAAATACGGGATTTCGAATTTGGGATTTCGGATTGCGAATTTACGTTCAGGATTTCGAATTTGAAGAATTAGCCTGTCGATCGCGGCGTTCTCGCGTATCGAGCCTGATAAATTCGAAATTCGAATTTCGCAATTCGAAATCTAGTTCCTCTCGACACTCGACTCTCCCCTCTGAACTGGAAGTATGGTAAGTTGTTAAGCCATGGGATCCCGACGGTGAAGGCTTACCTCGACATTGAAACCTCATTTCTCGGCGAGATCACCGTCTTTGGACTGTATGCCGAGGATCGGGGGCTTGTTCAGCTGGTGGGGGGTGGCATCTCCGACGTGGCCGTGTGGGAGTCCTTGGAAGGGATCCAGGTCATCTGTACATACAACGGGAGCCGATTCGATCTTCCAGTGATCCGCCGCCGCCTGGGACTCGATCTTCGCTCCTCCTTCATGTCCCATGACCTCATGTATGACTGCTGGAAACGGCGTCTGTACGGGGGCCTCAAGCGGGTGGAAGAGCAGGTCAACATCCAGCGGAGGACCCGAGGAATCGACGGAGTGGAGGCTATGCGGCTCTGGCACCGGTACGAAACTACACAGGATAGCGAGGCGTTCATGGCGCTCCTCGAGTATAACCGGGAAGATGTCCTGAACCTGGAAACCCTTGATCGGATCCTCCAGGAGATGACTCCGTGCGCATAGGCTTTACCACGTTGGGCTGCCGGCTGAATCAGTTTGAGACAGACGTCATGGCCGACCAGGCGCGAACCGCTGGTTTCACCCTGGTTCCCTTTCACGAATCGGCCGAGGTCTACGTGGTCAATACGTGCACGGTGACCGAGCGGGCAGATGCCGATGCTCGCCGCCTCGTCCGCCAGGCTATCCGCCGAAATCCCATGGCATTTGTGGTGGTGACCGGCTGTTACGCCCAGGCTGCGCCCGAACGGATCGCCGCCATTGAAGGTGTCGATCTAATCCTGGGCAACGCCGAGAAGATGGAGCTGATGCGCCATCTCCGGGGTGCGGCCTGGGAGTCCCAAGACTTGGCGGCCGGGTACAACGGACTAAATGGTAACGGCCGAGAGACGGGTCTTACCCGTCCGCGGTTTCTCGGGACGCGTGTAGGCCGTAAACAGGGGGGCAAGGCCCTGATCTCGGTCGGTAACATCGGTGAAGTCCGGACCTTTCACGGTGCACCGGCGCCTGAGAGGCCGGATCGAACCCGCCCCTTCTTGAAGATCCAGGACGGATGCAGGTTTGCCTGCACCTTCTGCATCATTCCTGCGGTCCGGGGTCCGAATCGCAGTCTCCATCCTGATCACGTAGTGGCAGAGGCACAGCGCCTGGCGGCTGCGGGCCATCCCGAGATTGTGCTTACCGGGATCAACCTGGGGACGTATGGCTGGGACCTCAGGCCCAAGATCTCGCTGTCTGCCCTCGTCCGACGCCTTCTCAAGGACACAGCAGTGCCTCGCTTTCGCTTGAGTTCGCTTCATCCCCACGAGGTGAAACCGGAAATCATTCGACTCATGGGTGACTCGTCTCGCCTCTGCCGCCATATCCACCTGGCCCTGCAGAGTGGGGATGACGAGATTCTCCGACGGATGGGCCGCAGCTACCGGTCCCGCCAGTTCCGGGAAGTGGTGGAGAGACTGCACCAAGAAGTCCCGGGGATCGCCATCGGGGTGGACGTCATCGTCGGCTTTCCGGGTGAGACCGAGGCTGCGTTCGAGAATACGCAGAGTCTCTTGGAGCAGCTCCCCGTGGCCTACTTCCACGTCTTTACGTATTCTCGTCGCTCTGGGACCAAGGCGGCGGAGATGTCCGACCAGGTCGCGCCCGACGTCAAAGCGCGGCGGAACCGCATTCTGCGCGATCTGGGCGCGCGGAAGTTTCTCGCCTTCAAGCGCCAGTTCCTTGGACGCACTCTACCCGTGGTAGTTCTCGAGGAACGGGATCGGCAGACCGGTCTTCTCCAGGGGGTAAGTGACAACTACCTCGGAGTCCTCTTTCAGGGGCCGGACGTTCTGAAAGGGAAGTTACGCGATGTCCGAGTTGAGCGCCTGGATCCGGGCGGCATGCTGCTCGGCCGGTTGCCGGACGCAAGCCCCATCCCACCCTCTTCGAATAGGCAACGGGTTCCACTTCTCATGCGAGGATGAAATGGCGGAGGCCGTGATCGGCATCATCGGGGGGACCGGGCTTTACGAGATGGAGGGGATCACCGACCTTCGTGAAGAGCGAGTCACGACCCCTTTCGGTCATCCTTCTGATGCCTATCTCCTCGGTCGCCTGGACGGTCACCCGGTGGTCTTTCTCGCTCGCCACGGTCGGGGACACCGGCTCCTTCCCTCTGAGCTCAACTTTCGGGCAAACATCTATGGCTTCAAAACCCTGGGGGTCCAATGGATCATCTCTGCCTCGGCAGTGGGGAGCATGCGCGAGGAGGTCCACCCTCTGGATGTGGTCGTTCCGGATCAGTTTTATGACCGGACCAAGGCGAGAACGAGCACTTTCTTTGGCGATGGCTTGGTGGCCCATGTGAGCTTTGCTGATCCCGTGTGCCCTCATCTCAGCCATCTGCTCACTCAGGCGGGTCAACAAGCTGGGGCACGGATGCACGAGGGGGGCACCTATGTGTGTATCGAAGGTCCCCAGTTCTCGACGCGCGCGGAATCACGTATCTACCGAAGCTGGGGAGTGGACGTGATCGGCATGACCAACCTGCAGGAGGCAAAGCTCAGCCGCGAGGCCGAGATCTGCTATGCCACCATGGCCCTGGTGACTGATTACGATGTCTGGCACGAGACTGAGGGGGACGTGAGTGTGGAAAAGGTCATCGCCGTTCTGCATAAGAATGTGACCACCGCCAAGGCGATCATCAGGCAGCTGGTCCCGATGATCCCGCCCGAGCGGTCCTGCGTCTGTAGCCGCGCTCTCAAGGACGCCATCATTACCGCCCCCAAGGCCATCCCGGCGGAAACCAGGAAGAAACTCTCACTCCTCATCGGCAAGTACCTTGACTGAGCCCAGCCCTGAAATGCACATCCTGGTCGTCGGGTCGGTAGCCCTGGATACGGTGAAGACCCCCTTCGGGGAGGCCAGGGAAGTCCTGGGCGGCTCGGCGGTCTATTTTGCCGCAAGCGCAAGCTTTTTCACTCCCGTGAGCGTGGTCGCGGTGGTGGGAGAGGACTTTCCACTCGAAACCCTCGATTTCCTGAAAGGACGCGAGGTCGATTTTGCCGGGCTGGAGCGGCGGACGGGCCGGACCTTTCGGTGGCAGGGGGAGTACAGCTTTGACCTCAATGAGGCGAAGACCCTGGATACCCAGTTGAATGTCTTTGCAGAGTTCCATCCGCGGCTGCCCGAAGCCTACCGCGAGCGAGAGCTCATTTTCCTGGCAAACATCGATCCCGATTTGCAACGGGAGGTCCTAACTCAGGTCCTGGGTCCCCGCCTCGTCGCCGCCGATACCATGAACTTTTGGATTCATGGGAAGCCCGATGCTCTGAGGCAGACCCTCGAGCAGGTTCAGGTCCTTATTATTAATGATGCCGAGGCCCGGATGTTGGCCAAGGAGCCGAATCTCGTCCGCGCAGCCAGGAAGATCCTCACCTGGGGCCCTCGCTCGTTGGTCATCAAACGGGGGGAATACGGGGCGCTCAGCTTCTCGGACGGGGGGTGGTTCGCTGCCCCCGCCCTTCCTTTAGAAAGTGTCTACGACCCTACCGGGGCGGGGGATGCCTTTGCGGGCGGCTTCCTCGGCTTTCTGGCCAGCACGCGAAATTTCGATGAGGCGAATCTCCGCCGGGCCGTGATCATGGGCTCGGTGATGGCCTCCTTTTCGGTGGAGGCCTTCTCACTCCAGCGGCTTCAAGATCTGACCTACCCCGAGATCGAGACCCGCTACCGCCAGTTCAAAACCCTCGCCCATTTCGAAGATCTGTAGAATGCTGGAACGCTAGGAAGCTAGGAAGCTAGGATGCTAGGATGCTAGGATGCTAGGACGCTAGAAGGCTAGAAGGCTTGTCTACCCAGAAGTTGTAAGTTTCCGCCCTTTCGACATGCCAGGAATAGAGTCCTCCCTTCCTTATAAGCATCCCAGCATTCTAGCGTACCAGCATTCCAGCCGCTGACTGCTGAATCCCTCTTGGCTGGAGAAACACGTGGGGTATAATGAACAGTTGACTTCACCAACCGAGAGGTGTGTATGACGGCCGACGCCATTATCATCCGGGGGGCAAGGGAGCATAACCTCAAGTCGATCAATCTGGAGATTCCTCGGAGCAAGCTCGTGGTGATTACGGGGGTCTCCGGATCCGGCAAGTCCTCCCTGGCCTTTGATACGATCTATGCCGAAGGGCAGCGGCGGTATGTCGAGTCGCTGTCCGCCTATGCCCGGCAGTTCCTCGAACAGATGGATAAACCGGATGTGGACCTGATCGAGGGGCTCTCGCCCGCCATTTCCATCGAGCAAAAAACCACCAGCAAGAATCCCCGGTCCACCGTGGCGACCGTGACCGAAATCTACGACTATCTCCGCCTGCTGTTCGCGAGGGCGGGGCGGCCGACCTGCTATCAGTGCGGTAAGCCGATTGCCTCCCAGACGGTCCAGCAGATCGTCGATCAGATCCTCACGCTCCCCGAGGAGAGCCGGATCCAGCTCCTGGCCCCCGTGGTCCGGGGCCGGAAAGGAGAGTACCGGCACATCTTTGCCCAGATGCGCCGCGAGGGGTACGCCCGGGCGCGGGTCGATGGCAAACTTCGCCAATTGGAAGAGGAGATCACACTCGACAAGAACAAGAAGCACACCATCGAGGTCGTGGTCGATCGCCTCGTCATGCGGGCGGATATCCGGCGGCGGCTGACCGACTCTCTCGAGACAGCCCTGCGCCTCAGCGAAGGGATCATCACCGTGAACGTGCTGGGAGAGCATGAGAAGGATCACACTTTCTCAGAGCGGCTGGCGTGCATTGACTGCGGGGTCAGCTACCCGGAGATCAGTCCCCGCATCTTCTCCTTCAACAATCCGCATGGAGCCTGCCCCACGTGTGGCGGCCTCGGGACGGCGCTGGATGCCCGATTTGACGGGGACCGGCATCCGGATTTCTACGGGCTGAGCGTGGAGTCCCTCGGCCGCCGGTACAAGGCCACCGAGTCCTCCCGGGTTCGGGAGCAGATCGAGACCTATGTGGACCGCATCTCCACCCTCCGTCCCTGCCGGACCTGCCACGGGACCCGCCTCCGGAAAGAGTCGCTGGCGATCAAGGTGGGCGGGTTGAACATCGCCGAGGTGACCCGCTTCTCGGTGAAGGACGCACTGGAGTTCTTTGCCGACGTCAGGATGAGTGAGAAGGAGCAAGAAATTGCGCGCAGGATTCTGAAAGAGGTCCGGGAAAGATTGGGCTTTCTCGTCAACGTCGGCCTCGACTACCTGACCCTGGACCGGACCGCCGGGACGCTGGCGGGGGGGGAGGGGCAGCGGATCCGACTGGCCACGCAAATCGGATCGAGCCTGGTCGGGGTTCTCTATATCCTGGACGAACCGAGCATCGGGCTCCACCAGCGCGATAACATCCGCCTGTTAAACACGCTGAAGCGCCTCCGGGATCTGGGGAATACGGTCATCATCGTGGAGCATGATGAAGAGACGATTCGGAACGCTGATTTCGTGATTGATCTCGGCCCCGGGGCCGGAAATTCGGGCGGCGAGGTGGTCGTTTTCGGCACACCGCGAAAGATCATCGGCTGCAAGGCTTCGCTGACCGGCCGCTACCTCGCGGGCGAGCTTGAGATCCCGGTCCCCAAGGTGCGGCGCCCGCCCTCAGGGCTCTATCTGACCATCGCCGGGGCCCGGGAACACAACCTCAAGGGGATCGAGGTCGAGATCCCCCTTGGCCTCTTTACGTGTATTACGGGGGTCTCGGGCTCCGGAAAGAGCACGCTGGTCACGGACATCCTGAAACGTGCCCTAGCCGTCTATCTGTACGGGTCGCGCGAGCAACCGGGAGCCCACGACAAAATCTTGGGGGCCGAGCACATCGACAAAGTGATCGACATCGATCAGTCCCCCATCGGCCGGACTCCCCGGTCCAATCCGGCGACGTATACCGGAGTGTTCAGCCTCATCCGGGATCTGTACGCGCTAATTCCTGAAGCCCGGATGCGGGGGTACCGGCCGGGGCGGTTCAGCTTTAACGTCAAGGGGGGGCGGTGCGAGGCTTGTGAGGGAGATGGCATCATCCGGATCGAGATGCACTTTCTCCCCGACATCCATGTCACCTGCGACGTCTGTCGTGGGGCGCGCTATAACCGGGAGACCCTCGAGATCCAGTACAAGGGCAAAAGCATCGCCGACGTGCTGAGCATGACGGTGGAGGAGGCGCTCGAATTCTTCCGGCATCTCCCCCGGATCAAGGACAAGCTCCAGACCATCCATGACGTGGGGCTGGGCTACATCAAGTTGGGCCAGTCGGCCACGACCCTCTCCGGCGGCGAGGCACAGCGGGTCAAGCTTTCAAAAGAGCTGTCCCGGCGGGGGACCGGCCGGACCCTGTACATGCTGGACGAGCCGACGACGGGGCTGCACTTCCACGACATCCGGCTGCTTCTCGAGGTCCTCCATCGCCTGGCCGATGCCGGCAACACCGTGGTCGTCATCGAACACAACCTCGAGGTGATCAAGACGGCCGACTGGATCATCGACCTGGGCCCGGAGGGGGGGGATGAGGGGGGCTATGTTGTCGCCGGTGGCACCCCCGAAGAGGTGGCACAGGTCGAGGGGTCGTTTACCGGCCAGTACCTCCGCCGGATATTGGGCAGTTCCCGCCGCTCGAAACGGTAACCTCCCGAAAAGAAAGAAGCGGAGGGATTCCTCCCTCCGCTTCCCTTTCTCTTATAGCTTATCGCGACGCTACAACTGGCTCACAAAGCAATCATTATTGGCCCCACTGGCGGCATCGGCTGCGTCGCACGTGACGTCGATGATGCCCTCGATCACTGGCGGCCGGGCAGGCGAGCTGCTTCCCTGGGTCACCAGCCACCAGCGGAAGCCCTGACCTGCCGGGATGTTGTACCCGCCATTCGGCGGATAACTGGGAGTCGATTGCATTTCATTTTCGAGGTCGGTCACATCGGACGGGTCAAATACGCTCCCCGTGGTGCTCGCGTCCGTGGGTTCAAAGGCGTAGCTTCCAGTGTTCAGGATCTTGTCGCTGAAGTCCAGGATGATCGCGGCCCTACCCGCATCCAGGGTGGCCTGGGCACTGGCCATGACGGCATTGTCCCGCAGGTCCACGTATCGCGGGACCGCGACGGCAGCGAGAACTCCGATCAGAATGATGACGATCACCAGTTCGATCAATGTAAACCCTCGCTCATTTTTCAGGATAAGTAGCACGTTACGATCTACCCCCGGTTCACAGGTGCTCATGTGCCGGCCAGTGTTTGCGCCGGATACTGGGCAGTTCCGAACCCTAAAAAAAGCAAGCGGAGGGATGGTCCCCTCCGCCTGCCCTTTCTTTTCTTGTAGGTGCTAATCTGTCTCGACGCTACAGCTTGCTCACAAAGCAATCGTCATTGGCCCCAGCGTCGGCATCCGCGGCATCGCAGGTGACGTCGATAATGCCATCCATTACCGGCGGCGCGAGTTTACCACCAGGATTTGCGTCGGTCAGCACCCACCACCGGAACCCCTTGCCAGCCACATCGTTGTACTTGCCGTTCGGGGGATAACTGGGCGTCGACTGCAGAAAACCTTCCAGGGTGGCTAGGTCGCTGGCGTTTGATATCGCGGCGTCCGCCGGGCTAGCGGTGAAGATGTCGGCATAGACCCCGGTGTTCAGGATCTTGTCACTGAAGTCCAGCATGATCCCGGCCCTGCCGCCATCGAGGGTCGCCTGGGCACTGGCCATGACCGCGTTCTCCCGCAAATCGACGTATCGCGGGACCGCGACGGCGGCCAGGACGCCGATCAGGATGATGACGATCACCAGTTCGATCAGGGTGAAGCCTTTCTGGTTTTTGAGGGGTGCAAACATGTACCTTCCTCCCTTGTTTTTGATGTTATTTTGCGCACACTTATAGCACTTAGAGTACCATCTTATAGCATGCAATTTCCGGACCATTTCCTCCCTTCTGCCGGCCTGTTACTTGCGGATCAGTCCAACCATATCCCACAGGGGCATGAAGACCGCTAAGGCTAGGAACAGCACGAAGGTCGCGACGACGATCAGCAGGATCGGCTCGATG
>JAPUFX010000146.1 GCA_027293415.1 Candidatus Methylomirabilota bacterium | reverse complement strand
GGGAAGAACGGATGGGGGCTGATTCGCGCGAGCAACACCGAACCCGCATTGATCCTTCGCTTTGAAGCCTCTTCGCAGGAAAGGATGCAACGGCTACGGTCCTTTCTGGAAAATCAATTAACCACAGTCCAGAGGGATCTGGGCGTGATCTCTTGAGAAGAGGGCGATGTCATCGCAGCTAGTGGAAGAGCGTCCCTGGGGTAGATGGACTGTTTTAAACGAAGGAATAGGGTATAAGGTGAAACTTATCGAGGTGTGGCCTGGACATCGCCTCAGCCTGCAATTTCACCATCACCGGAGCGAGCACTGGGTTGTTGTCTCCGGACGAGCGCGGGTCATCGTGGGAGAACAGGTACTGGAACTTGGTCCCCTCGAATCTTTTGTAATCCCAGTGGGGACTGTTCACCGATTGGAAAACCCGTGGTCGGTCCCCCTCGCGATAGTTGAGGTACAAATAGGCGAGCTGCTTAGCGAAGAAGATATCGTTCGCCTTGAGGACGACTACAAGCGTGCAGACACGCGAGTGATTAGTGAGGAGTAATCGGTGGTTGGTGATTGGTGATGCCTAAGGCCCAGCACCTAACACCTGAAACCGGGCTCCATGAACTGTACAAACCCAATGAATCCAACAAACCCAACTAACCCAATGAACCACGATGTATACGCGGTCATCATGGCTGGAGGCTCGGGGGAACGGTTTTGGCCTCTGAGTACGCCAGACTGCCCCAAGCAGTTTTTACGCCTCCTGGGCGGGACAAGTCTGCTCCGGAAAACAGTAGACCGAATTAAATCCCTGATTCCCATCGACCGCCAGTTCGTGGTTGCCGGCCAGCAGCATGCCGCCCTGGTTCAAGAAGAGTTGTCGGATCTTCCTCGAGAGAATCTCATATGCGAGCCCGTGGGCAGAAACACGGCCGCCTGCATCGGGTTTGCCTCTCTGTTCATCGAACGTCGGGACCCTGATGCGGTTGTCGTGATTCTCCCCGCCGATCACCATATCCCGAATGCATCTGCATTTCTGGGTTCGCTAGAGATGGCCGTCCGGGCTGCCAAGGAGAGGGACGGAATTGTTACCATAGGGGTGAAACCCGATCGCCCGGAGACGGGATACGGATATATGCGAATTGGGCCCGAGATCGGCGGCGGCATCCATGCGGTCCTCGAGTTCCGCGAGAAGCCCGATGAGGAGACGGCCGAACGCTATCTGGAAGCAGGGAATTACTTCTGGAATGCAGGGATCTTTGTGATGCATAATCGAACCATCCAGCAGTTGATGAGAACTCATCTGCCGGACCACTGGTCAAAGCTAGAGCGGATTCGCTCTGTTCTGGAAGCCCCAGAGTACGGGAACCTCCTTGCGGAGATTTATCCAACCTTTGAAAAGATATCCATGGATCACGGGGTGCTGGAGAAGGCCGATAGCACCTATATGGTCCACGGACGATTCGAGTGGGATGATCTGGGGTCGTGGACTGCTTTGGACCGTGTCTTTGCCAAGGATGAAGAGGACAATGTGGTCATCGGCCGGCACGTGGGCGTGGATACCTCGAATTGCATTATCTACGGACGCGAAGGTAAGGTCGTTGCCACGATAGGACTACAGGATCTGATCATTGCGGAGACAGAGCATGGCCTCCTGATCTGTCCGAAGTCTCGAGCACAAGACATTCGGAATCTGCTTGCAGCGATGTCGTCCTCCCTAACGAAAGAAAGAGAAGGAAAGAAAGACAGATAGTAGGAAATCGCGCGGGGCAAACCGGGAAGGGGATACCTGGAGAGATAACTATGGAAGTCTGCGTCGTCGGTGTTGGCTACGTGGGGCTCGTTACCGCGGCTTGCTTTGCCCATATAGGGAATACGGTCGTCGGCGTTGATGACGACCGAGAGAAGGTGCAGATGCTCCTTCAAGGCGAGGTCCCGATCTACGAGCCATTTTTGGATCAAGTGATTGCCCAAGCAGTCAACGAAGGGCGACTCACGTTCACGGAGAAAATCGAGGATGGAGTCCGATCATGCCAGATCATATTTATCTGCGTGGGCACTCCTCCTCTTGAACATGGAGAGGCCGATCTCTCCTCTGTTGAAACTGTCGTGCGACGTATTGCTGAGGTCGCCGAAGGCCATAAACTCATTGTCGAGAAAAGTACCGTTCCCGTCCAAACCGGATTTTGGGTTGATAGGACGCTACAGGTTTATGGCCAGAAGGGAACCGCTGAGTATGATATTGCCTCGAACCCTGAGTTTTTGCGGGAAGGGTCAGCGGTGGAAGACTTCCTCCATCCTGATCGCATCGTGATCGGCGTGGAAAGACCGAAGGCAGAACAGCTCCTTCGCACTTTGTATGATCCCGTGATCCGAGGCACCTTTTCTTGTCCCATCCATCAGAAGTGCCCTCAGGCTGGTAACGTGCCATTCTTGGTAACTAACATGGCCAGCGCCGAAATTATCAAGCACGCATCAAACTCTTTCCTGGCGACAAAAATTTCTTTTATCAATCTCATTGCTGCTTTGTGTGAAAAAGTTGGGGCGGATGTTTCGAAGGTAGCGGAAGGAATGGGTCTGGACCCGCGAATTGGACGAGCCTTTCTCAATGCGGGAATTGGCTTTGGAGGATTTTGTCTGCCAAAGGATCTTCAGGCCTTTGTCCGCATTGGTGAGAAACATGGGTGTGATCTCAGGCTTCTCAAAGAAGTGGAACGCATCAATGAAGACCAGATCAACGTCTTCATCGAGAAATTGCGGGATCGCCTTTGGATTATCCGCGGGAAGACCATCGCTGTTCTGGGACTTTCCTTTAAGCCAAATACGGATGATATTCGATTTTCACCGGCCCTTGAGGTCATTGGAAAACTCTTGAAGGAAGGGGCAAGAGTCAAGGCCTACGACCCGAAGGCAATGGCAAAGGTGCAACAGGTTTTGCCGTCGGTAGAGTTTTGTAGCGATCCCTATGACGCCCTTGATGGTGCAGACGCGGCCGCGATCGTCACAGAATGGGATGAATTCAAACGCCTTGATCTTTCGCGTATCAAACAGCTGATGCGGCGGCCCCTGATCGTGGATGGGCGCAATATCTTCGATCCGAAGGGAATGAGTTCCCTCGGCATTGAGTATTGCGGGATAGGACGCTGAGGTTTCTGGACCCTCAACGTCATTTGACAACCAAGATTATGGTGAAGGTTCTGGTTACAGGTGGGGCGGGATTTATCGGATCGCATGTCGTTGATGCGTATATCGAGGCAGGTCACCAGGTGGTGGTGGTTGATAACCTTGAGACCGGATCGAGGAATCACGTAAATCCGGATGCACGGTTTTATGAGGTAGATATATTAGATTCGTCTCTTGAAGCGATTGTTTCCAAAGAAAGACCCACGGTGTTGAATCATCATGCCGCGCAGGCAAGTATTAGCCGATCCGTCGCCGATCCGGTCCACGATGCACGCATCAATATTTTGGGGAGTCTCCACCTCTTGGAGCTTGCCCGAAAATACGGGATTCCTAATTTCATTTTTGCCTCAAGCGGAGGGGCTGTATACGGTCATCAGAAATGGTATCCGGCCACTGAGGATCACCCCCAGAAACCCATAAATGCGTATGGCATCGCCAAACTAGCAGTGGAGAAATATCTCGAGTGTTACTGGGTGACACACCAGATCCGCTCTGTGTCTTTGCGGTACGGGAATGTATATGGTCCTCGGCAGAATCCTCATGGAGAAGCGGGGGTCGTGGCGATCTTCGTCGGGGCATTGCTTCAAGGGAGGCATCCCGTCATCTATGGTGATGGACATCAGACGCGAGATTTCGTACATGTCCGAGACGTCGTCCGATCGAATATTCTTGCTCTGGATTTACTTCTTCGAGGTGGGGATGCCTTTCAGGGAGAACCGTCAACATTTAACATTGGAACGGGAAGGGAGACAAGTGTTGTCGAAATATTAAATCACCTTGCGACCATTATCGGGTGCTCGAAAGAGGGTCAGTTTGAAGCGCCGAAAGAGGGAGAGATACGTAGAAGTGTCTTAGATATTGGGCGAGCACGTAAGGTCCTCAGCTGGGAACCGGGCTTGAGTCTTGAGGAGGGCCTTCGAGAAACCGCAGCATGGTTTCAGGCCGAAAGTGTTCAGTTAAAGAAATAGGGCGTGAGCACCGGATAAACTATCCGCGGCTTCTTTCTCAAAAATGGAGGGCTCTCGCAATGGGGGAACCGATCCTCCAGTATTTTGAAAAGATCGCAACACTCTTTTCCGGCGTCCAGGTGACGGACTCCAAGAAGAGATCACTGGACTTTTCCGAAGGTCTTTCAGCTGGCATGGACATTATCCTCACCCAGACGTCGCTCGGGCGGAAGGTGATATTTATTGGAAACGGGGGGAGTGCGGCTATTGCGAGTCATCTAGCGGTGGACTATTGGAAGAATGGAGGCATGCGGGCGATTGCCTTTAACGACTCCTCGCTATTGACCTGCGTCAGCAACGACTTTGGGTACCCGCAGGTATTTGCGAAGCCCTTCGAGATGTTCGCCGATGCCGGGGATGTGCTGGTGGCAATCAGCAGCTCTGGCCGATCAGAAAATATCCTCTTGGCTGTCAATGTGGCAAAAGAGAAGGCTTGCAAAGTGATTACGATGGCGGGATTTTCTGCCGACACTCCGCTCCGCTTTGCGGGAGATCTGAATTTTTATGTCCCTTCAGACACCTATGGTCACGTCGAAATCGTGCATCTAGCCCTTTGCCACTGTATCCTAGACACGATCATCAGCCGTCAAGGGCGGGAATAGATATCACGAGACTCGAGGTCGCATGATTCCTCTCATCGATCTCAAAAGGCAAACGAGACAACTCGAGGGGGAGATTCAGCGCGCTATTGCTGAAATACTCGCCGACTGCCACTTCGTAAAGGGAACATCTATTGAGAAATTCGAGGAGGCCTTCGCCCGATATTGTGAAGTGGCTTATACCAGTGCCGTTTCCTCAGGAACTGCGGCCTTGCAGTTGGCCTTGCTCGCGGCTGGTGTTGGTGAGGGAGACGAGGTCGTCACCAGTCCCTACACATTTATCGCGACGGCGGAAGCGATTACCTGCGTCGGGGCAAAGCCCGTCTTTGTGGATATCTTGCCTGGCCCATTCACTCTCGATCCCGAAAAGATAGAGGAAGTCATCACCGAGAAGACAAAGGCTGTCATCCCGGTAGACCTGTACGGACAGTCGGCAGATCTTGAGGCCATAGAGCAAATTGCCCAAGTCCATCACCTGACGATAATTGAAGATGCCTGCCAGGCGACTGGGGCTGAGTACAAGGGACGTCGCCTTGGCAGCGTGAGTCACCTGACCTGCTTTAGCTTTTATCCCTCAAAGAATCTGGGGGCGTTGGGGGATGCCGGGGCGGTCGTTACCAAAGACCTCAAGGCAGTGGAGCAAATCCGGATACGCAGGGACCATGGTCAGACGGGTCCGTACATCCATGAAACAGAGGGATTGAACGCTCGAATGGACTCGATCCAAGCCGCGGTGCTCCTGGTGAAACTCCCGTACGTCGATGGATGGAACGCAACAAGAAGAAAGCATGCGCGGCAATACGACGAGCTTTTAAGGGATATCGAGCCGGTAACGACTCCACCAATCATGGAATATGCCAACTCGGTGTACGCACTGTACACCATCCGCGCTCAGGATCGGGATCGGCTTCAGGTGTACCTCCGCCAACGGGGAATCAGCACCGGTGTGTATTATCCCATTCCACTTCACTTGCAGCCGGCATATCAGTACCTCGGCTACAAGGAACACGATTTTCCTGTGACGGAGACAGCAGCCCGAGAGACGCTATCGCTCCCTATGTACCCGGAACTGAGCGAGGATGAAATCACCCGCGTCGCGGAAGGGATACGCGACTTTTGTCAGGGGAAAAAGTAAACTTGACTTAGGCTTGCGCCCACGGCCTGGAATCGGAGGTCTAGCCTGTGTTATTTACGAACCGGGGTCTTCATGAATAATGCGTCCCGCCGCTGCGGCGGGACGCAAGGCTAGCCCTGAGCGACGCCCCGCACGCGGGGCGGAGTCGAAGCCCGGAGGGCAGATTATTCACTCTATGTGAATAATCCGGGCTAGACCGACGTTCATCCGTGTCGTGCCGGAGTTGCATTAGAAGGCCAAGGCGGTCCCCGAAAATGTTGGGGCCGAGGCCAAGTCCCTGAGACTAGAAGGTTTATTGTGTGTGCTGGCGCCATTTCCAGTTGACTTTTCTCCCGCAAAACCCTAGGGTACGAGCCTGAAGCGAACAAAAGGAGAGACATGATGATCCTCGAGCGAGCACGGCGAGTCCTGGAGATTGAGGCTGGGGCAGTGGCAGCCCTTATTCCTCGACTAAACGATGACTTCGTCCGAGCCGTAGATATCCTCTACGAATGCCAGGGCCGCGTGGTGCTGACGGGGATGGGGAAGTCCGGATTTATCGCTAAGAAGCTCGCGGCCACATTGGCCAGTACAGGCACCCCAGCCCTATACGTACATCCAGCGGAAGGTGGTCATGGGGATCTCGGAATGATTGTCCGGGGGGACGTGGTTGTGGCAGTGTCCAACAGTGGCGGCACCACAGAGATTGTAGAGATGCTCCCCGCCCTAAAACGTTTCGGTGTCAAACTGATTGGGCTTGTCGGCAATCTGAACTCTACCCTGGCCAAAGAGAGCGATGTAGCGATCGATGTAAGTGTAGATGAAGAGGCCGGTCCATTGAATTTTGTCCCTACGGCGAGCACGACGGCTGCGCTAGCCATGGGGGATGCCTTAGCTTTGGCCCTCTTGGAGAAGCGGGGCTTTAAGGCGGAGCATCTTGCAGTGTTCCATCCGGGAGGGCAGCTCGGTCGCCGCCTCTTACGAGTGCGAGACCTCATGCACGTCGGCCCCGAATTGCCTATCGTCTCCGAAGACACGTTGATGCGAGATGCGATTTTGGAGATCAGTACGAAGCGCCTCGGAATGACGATGGTGGTCGATGCCGGAGGACGGCTTATAGGAGTGGTCACAGACGGTGATCTGCGACGAGGCCTTGAGAAGTACGCTAATCTCCTCGATCGGAAGGTCGGGGAGTGCATGACCCGTCATCCCAAGGTTCTCGACAGTGACGAACTAGGTGCGCGAGCTGTTCAGGTGATGGAGCAATATAAGATTACCTCTCTTCCCATTATCGATCCTGGGGGTCAGCCCGAAGGGGTGATCCACCTGCACGACCTCTTGCAAGCCGGGGTGATATGAAGCTCGGCGCCGCATCATCGTCCGATAGCCACGGAGCAGAAAGGGTATGGCGGCTGCACGCGGCCGCCACAGGGGTCATCGTCCATGCCTGAGTTCCTGCGCCTCTTGCGGTACGCCCTTCCCCACAAGGGGAAGTTGTGCCTCGCCATTCTCGCCATGTTGCTGGTAGCGATCCTGAGCGCGGTCTCCATTGGCACGATCCAGCCGGTCCTCGACCTGGTCCTCTCCCCAAAGGACGCCCCTTCTTTTATCAGCCTGCCGAAGGCGCTACAGAATCAGTTGGGCCCTCTGCTCAACAACCTTTCCTGGGTCCGCGAAGCGGATAAGCTCACGGTAGTGGCCGCCATTTGTGGGCTCCTGCTGCTTCTCATACTCGTAAAAGGCGTCCTGCTTTACATTCATAAGTACATGATGAGCTACGTCGCCGAGCACGTCATGATGGACGTCCGCAATGACCTCTATGCTGCTATCCACAGGCTTTCGCTGGGTTTCTTCAATCAGCGCTCCACCGGCGAGATCATGTCACGCCTCATGATGGACGTAAACCTCCTGGGGGAGACGGTTACCATTGCCTTCAGCCAAGCCCTTCGGGAGCCCTTCTACATCCTGAGCTTCGGCGCCCTGCTCCTTCTCCTCCAATGGCAGCTCGCTCTCCTCTGTCTCCTGGTCCTCCCTTTGCTCTTCATTCCGATCGCCAGATTCGGCAACAAGATCCGTCACCGGGGCTTGCTGGTCCAAGAGCGGTATGCCGAGCTCAACACCATCTTGCAGGAAGCCCTGACGGGTATCCGGATCGTGAAGGCATTTGTGGCGGAAGAGTACGAGCGGCTTCGCTTCGCCCGGAAGAACCAAGAGTCCTTCCGGGCCGCTATTCGGATCGCGCGGGTAACCGCGCTCTCCTGGCCCGTTCTCGAGGTCCTGGGGGGTATTGGAATCTTGGGGGTTGTGGTCTTTGGGAGCTATCTGGTCTTGCAACAGGTCCTGACCCTGGGTGGGTTCATGGTTTTCCTGGGTGCCCTGATCTCAATCTTCACACCGATCAAACGCCTGGGTGGTATGAACAACCATATCCAGCGGGGGATGGCAGGGGTAAAGCGAGTATTCGAGCTGATGGATATCCGGCCGGACCTCGTGGAGGCTCCTGATGCTGTTCCCCTGTCGCGGGTACAAGGGGCCGTTGCGTTCCGGGGTGTGTCTTTTGCTTACGACGGAAGCCGACCGGTCCTGGGGGATGTATCCTTCGAGGTTCGCGGGGGACAGCTGGTGGCCATCGTGGGGTCCAGCGGCGCCGGGAAGAGCACCCTGGTGGACCTCATCCCACGTTTTTATGACCCTACCGCCGGGCGCGTGGAAATTGACGGGACCGATGTGCGCCGCGTGACGTTCCGCTCCCTGCGGGAGCAGATCGGAATCGTCACGCAAGAGGTCATCCTCTTCGACGACACGGTCTACAACAACATCGTCTACGGCCAGGGGGGGGTCAGGTCGGACCGGGTTCAGGAGGCGGCGCGGATCGCACACGCGGCCGAGTTCATCGAACGGCTACCCCAAGGGTATGAGACCCGGATCGGCGAAAGGGGGGTGCGACTCTCAGGCGGAGAGAAGCAGCGTATCGCCATCGCCCGAGCCGTCCTCCGAGATCCACCGATCCTCATTTTGGACGAGGCCACGTCGGCCCTCGATGCAGAGTCAGAACGCCTAGTTCAGGATGCTTTGGACCGCCTCATGGAAGGACGAACCACTTTCGTCATCGCCCACCGCCTCTCAACCATCATCCGCGCCCACAGGGTCCTGGTCTTAGAACAAGGAAAGATCGTAGAAGCTGGTACCCACCAAGAGCTTCTGGATGCCCGGGGTGTGTACTGCCGACTCTATCATACGCAGTTTCAGGCGTTTGAGGAGGGTGTAACCGTCCTCGATAGAGGAGGCTAGCGGCATCCCTGGCAGTGGCTTTCCTTCTGTCACAACGCGATAATAACTGATTCCCAGCTGTTGGGGGTGTTCCGTTCTGAGCGGCCTTGTGCCTCCCTCCCAGGTGGAACCGGTGGCTGAGCCAGCATTCATACGAAGTTGTACACTCAATGCCGGTGGAAAAGGATATTGGTTTTGAGCGAAGAACCATGCTGCAAATCTGCTTCGGGTATCGGGATGAGGCTTACACTCTCCGGCCAAATTCTCAATTATTTTAATTCCGGCAAGCTGGATACAGACTCCCATGACTACAAAAGCTACATTGCCACGCATGCCAAACGGTATGGATTCTTGCTTGAGATGGTGGCAACAATCCGGAACGAACTGGGCCGATATCTCCCAACGATCACAATCCTGGATATTGGACCATCGTTCTTCACAGAATTGATGCGGGTAACCTTCACAGAAGACACTGTGGTCACGTTGGGATTCGATTCACCAGAGAGTCGCGGTGGACATTTCCCACAGGGGATATCGTTTGATCAGCACCGCCACCTTCATTTCAATTTGAACGATACTCAGTACCCTGAGCGATGGATCACAATTCCACCGGCAGATCTGGTCGTTATGGCAGAAGTCCTCGAACATCTATACACGGCTCCGACCCTTGTCCTTGAGTTCGTATATAGCCTTTTGAGTCCTGGTGGATTTTTGATTTTGCAAACACCGAATGCCGCGTCGCTGAAAAAGCGTCTTCGGCTTTTGGTTGGGCGACATCCCTATGAGATGATTCGAGAAAACGTAGAGAATCCAGGCCACTTCCGCGAGTACACAAAGAGCGAGCTGCTCGCAATTGCCCATTCCTGTGGATTTACTGTCCGAAGCTGCGAGATGTCGAACTATTTCTCCCACGACTCCTCCAAAGGACCAATTGAGCGGTTCCTCAGGAGACGTGGTCCTCCAAATCTGAGGCGTTACATTGCTTTAGTGTTGCAGAAACCAGGATTGTAGAAGGGGACTTGCTGTAAACATACGGTGCGACCTGGAGCGCGTGCATGAACATGCTGAGGTTAAGGAAATAATTCTGCTGCTCCACGCAAAAGGTTTGCGCAAATGTGGGCACAACGTTCAGTGAGTCCTGGATCCGATGAGCTCCGTTTTCCGATTCGGTGAC
>JAPUFX010000145.1 GCA_027293415.1 Candidatus Methylomirabilota bacterium | reverse complement strand
AGGATCGGAGTGGCATGTCTTTTCGCCGCCATCGGTCTCCACACACATCCTCGATGGTCCCGAAAACCTCCAGCCCCGCTCCGAATACCACCAACTGGACCTGGTGACCGCCGTGTCCTCCACGGGCTTGGCCGCCACCGTCCATAGACTCGAATCGGTAATACAGCTCGTAACGGACCTCTTCACCTGCCGCCGGTACGGCAATCGCAAAGGAGACCGGCTCGAGACGGACGGCACCGATCGTGTCGCCATAGGTCCAGCGGTCGGCCACGATGTTCCCCTTGGCGTCCAGGGCGAACAGCCGGACTTCGAAGTTAAAGAATGCCATGTTGTTCCGCAGGCTGCTGACCGCGTAGCCTTCGACGCGGACCCCCTCGCCCTCGGGGGTTGTGCACCGCCAGAACAGGTCGGCCCACAGCGCATCATAGTAATAGGCATATTCCGCGGGCGGATTATAGAGGTCAGCTGGCCGGGTGAAGGTGCTCGGGGGCAAAGCACAGCCCGTTAGGGCGAGTGCAAGGATCAGGTACCGGTACATCTTCTTCCTCCTTCCTCGACAGTGTTTTTCAATCGCCACATCCTACTATTCCCCAGAATTTCCGATTTCAATCCTCTGTGAAGCGTGTGAAGCAGGGAAATTACCCCGCTCTTTGCCTCCCTCCTCAGTCAGTTGCGACTCACCAACAGCTCCTTGATCAGTAGGAGCTCGTGAAAAGCGCCGTCCTCGCCGAAGCCGTTCCAGCAGGCACGCAGGAGGCTGGTCTCGGGCAATGAGTAGCCCCTCTTGACGAGGTCAATCAGGTGCACGATCCTCATGTTCATTGCTCTTCTCGGGGCTGCAGCCACGGCCGAAGTAGCCATGGTTTCAGCCGTTTTGTCTTCTCTAAACTAGTAACTTACTCACGGGCGCCCGGGTTCCCGGGCAGGCGTGCCCTCCTCAGTCCCTGGCGACGATTCGATCACCCCAAGACTATGCCTTTGGTAAAGCCAGAGCCGCTGTGTCGCCGGGGCTGCGCACCGGTGGGGCAGGGTTCGACAGTCTCCGCGGGAACTTTCCTGGGCTCTTCGAGGTTTAATATGTGAACAGAAAAATTGGTCAAGGATTTCTCCGGTATACACCTCAATTCTTCTGCACCTCTGTAACCTCTTGGGTTTGACCTTCATCTAAGGATCTGAAGGAATGGCGAAAGTCAGAGGAGGGAGAGTTTCATGAACACGATGGGCAGACACACAGTTAGACAGTTAGAGAAGACTCTTGGCACGGGCAGATCATACGATGAGAACCGTTCCGAGGTCATGGTTGAGGGGCGGTCTCATCAAGTGGCGTATGACATGATGTGGGTGAAGGCACCAACCGAGCGCTGCTGCGGAAATTGTGGAGTGGTCGTGGAGCGTTGGATTCTCCACAATGATCTCGGACACAGGGTTGCCGAGGCAACCTTCTGCTCGGTGTGCTACCCCGATGTGGAGAGGTTATTCCATACGCCTGATCCAGCCCGCGATGCCGCGTAACGGAGATGAGTACGTTGAGAAACCCGTGCCACGACATTGAGGAACGCTCAGTCGTAAGGAGAGAAAGGCCATGCGAAGCTTTTTAAGTGTTATCGCTCTTGTCGCCATGCTCAGCGGGTGTGCCCAACGGCCTCTGTCCACCAGGGAGCAGGGGGCGTTGACTGGGGCCGGCCTGGGTGCGGGTGCGGGGGCGCTTATCGGCAGTGCCAGCGGCAACGCCGGAACAGGGGCCGCCATTGGGGCCGGTCTTGGCCTACTGAGCGGGGCACTTATAGGCGGGGCCATCGAGAACCAGCGGGGCGAGGTGGCGACGCCGCCCTCCACCGCAGGATTCGCTCAGACAGGTGTGGCGACGACGCAGCCGGGACAAGGGCAGGTGAACGTTAGCAGCCCGACCACGGTCACTGTAGACCCCACCAGGGGGCAGTTTGTCAACGGCACAAGGTGGCGGCTTGAGGTCTTTGTCGACGCCGACCCGCAGGCCGTGCAGAACGGAGGAGGCATCGCGTTGAACCCGCAGGAGACCCGGCAGCACAGCATGGATCTGGGGGCTCACCGGGTGATTGCCCGGGCCCATGTGGATACCCAGTTTGGCACTCGGACGGTGGGGCGGTACGACCGAACCATCCAAGTGGATCCCCGGGCCAGCGGGTGGACCCTGCGCTTTAGCGAAGCCGATTTCCGGTAAACGAGTCCTGCCGATGGCCGGCCCATTTTGTCTCACGCATTATTCGCAAATCTTCAGGTGCGACGAGATGAGTGTTTCCCGTAGAGAACCGGTGTTCAAAGCATCGCACTTTCAGCGGAGGCCCGCTGACGAAGCCACGTATCAAGAAAGGTGTCATGAGACGCATATGGAACATTTTATTGGCTGGGGTCGCCATGTTCACGCTCCTCGTGGGCAGTGTACCATTGGCGGACGGTAATGGCTTGGGGCATCTTGGCCAGCGCCATTGCATCCGGCCCCATCATCCAGAGGGCAGGCATGGCCACCAGCATTGCCGGCGCGGCGACCAGGATCGCTGGACCGAACGCCACCATGGCGTGCAGGACGACATCTTCTGGGAGCTGCGGAGGCATCGGGTGATCATTCACCCTCGCCCCCCGGGAGCCTTTGACCAGCGCCATGCCGGGTGCCATCCGTCTGCACCGGTAGCCCCCCGGGAACGAGATAAGGAGGAGTAAAGTGGCCCTTGGGCTTGCCCATAACGGTTCTGGCCGGAGCAAAAGGCACTTCTCGCTCTGCCTCCTGGCCGTCGGGATCTTCCTCACGGCCTGTGCGGGCGCTCATATCCGGAACGGAACATACATCAATGAGACCAAGGGCTTTGGTGTGCAACTTCCGTCAAGAGCCTGGACTGTCGAAACAGGGGAAGAGACGGATCTGATATTGCTCCATGAATCTCGCCAGGCAGGAATGGTGGTCAATGCCACCTGTGGTGAGATCCCGCCCGACCGCCCCCTGAACATCGTGAGTCGGCACCTCTTTTTTGGCATCCAGGCCAAGGAGGTCCTACAGCAGGACGGGCGCACCGCCGTTCAGGGAGAAGGGTTGGAGGTGGTCCTGCGGGGGGAACTGGGAGGCCGGGAACTGCAGCTGCACGGCTATACCCTCAGGGGACCCGATTGCGTCTACGACCTGGTCCTGTTCGCACCTCCCGAGGTGTATTCTGAGGTCAATTGGGAATTTGAGGCCCTAGTTCGGGGGTTTCACATGTTACCAGAGGGGACATGATGAGGGCCTTCTTCGGCTATCTCGGCGGGAGCACGCTGTTGGCATGTCAGGCCGTGCGGGAAGCGCTTTTCCCCCCCTACCGATTTGGCCTCTTCGTGACACAGATCCATGCGATGGGTGTCCTCTCGCTCGTCCTGGCCGTGGTCGCAGGCCTCTTTGCCGGGATGGTGGTCGCAGTGCAGGGAGCGCATGAGCTCCAGCGTTTCGGGGCGACCCTGTACATCGGCCCCACAGTGGCCCGGTCCATGGTCCGGGAAGCGGGCCCCGTCATAACTGCGCTCCTCGTCGGGGGCAAGGTGGGAGCAGGGATCACGGCGGAACTGGGGGCTATGCGGGTCACAGAACAGGTCGATGCCCTCCGGGCCATCGGGGCAAACTACATCAAGTTCCTGGTTGTCCCACGACTACTCGCCGGCCTGGTGGTCTTCCCGCTCCTCACCATCATCGCGAATGTCGTAGGCATCCTCGGTGGCCTCTTGGTGGCCACGGTACAGCTTCGGCTCGACTACATGCTCTACTGGAACACCATCCTCGACGCCACCACCTTTCAGGACTACTTTAGCGGATTCGGGAAGTCGGTGGTGTTCGGTTTCCTGGTCGCCTTGGTCGGCTGTTACCAGGGCCTGACCTTTACCGGGGGGAGCACCGAGCTGGGACGCGCCACGACCGGCACCGTGGTGGTCATCGGGATCTCCGTCCTGGCGGTTGACTATCTGCTGACCCAGTTCTTTTTTCTCTTCTAGGGAGCACAATGGCAAAGCGACTGATGGAGCAAGCGGGTGTCATACGGATCCAGGGGGTCCACAAGGTCTTCAACGGTCACCAGGTACTGGCCGGGATAGACCTCAACCTCCAGGTCTGCGAGACGTTGAGCGTCCTCGGGGGGAGCGGTGCCGGCAAGAGCACCCTCCTCAAATTAATCGCCGGCCTTGCCAAACCGGACCATGGACAGATCTTTCTCTTTGGGGAGGACATTGTCCCGCTGAGCGAGCGAGAGTTGCTCCCCCTCCGGAAGCGGATGGGCGTCGTCTTTCAGGGGGCAGCCCTCTTTGACTCCCTCACCGTCTTCGAGAATATCGCCTTCCCACTCAGGCTCCACACGACGGCAAGTGAAGGAGAAATTCGTGACCGCGTGGCTGAGACCCTGGAGCAGGTTGGAATGCCCGGAATCGGGAATCAGTACCCAGTGGAGCTGAGCGGGGGGATGAAGAAGCGCGTGGGCATTGCCCGGGCACTGGCGCTGCAACCGGAGACCGTCCTGTTCGACGAGCCCACGGCAGGACTCGACCCCCAGAATGGCCGGATGATCTGCGATCTTATTGCTCAACTGCACCGAGATCTCTGCCAGACCTCGGTGGTGGTGACCCACGACCTACACTGCGCCTTCACGATATCGAACCAGGTGGCATTTCTGCATAGCGGGAAGATCATCGAGGTCGCCAGTCCCGAGGAATTCCGAAATTCGGCAAGGCCTGAGGTACAGGCATTCCTGGAGGGGGCGTTCGACCGGGCGACCACGCCCCGACATTCCGACTGGAGGTTCCCATGGAATCGCGGAGTGGCGTGAAGATCGCTGTAGGACTCTTTGTCTTTGCCGGGCTTCTGCTCTTTGCGGCCTCGATCTTCTTCCTGGGGGAGCGGGGAAGATATTTTGCCCCTCAGCACCCGCTTCAGGCCTCCTTCACCAACGCAGGTGGCCTGCACAAGGGGGCCACGGTGCGCCTGGGCGGCGTGGCAGTCGGCCGCGTGACCGGGATCCGCGTGCCCCGTCCGCCCGAGCAGAAAGTGCTCGTGGAGCTGAATGTCGCCGGGGCGGCCATCGAGAGTGTCCGCCGGGACTCGGTCGCCCGGATCGAGACGGTAGGATTTTTGGGTGACAAGTTCATCGAAATCAGTGTCGGCACCTCACAAGAACCTCGTCTCCCGGACGGGGGGACCCTGAGAGTCGAAGAGCCGGCAGGCTTTGGCACCCTCGTCGGCCAAGGGCAGCGAGTACTCGGGCACGCCGAGGGGTTCGCTGCGTCCATGGATACCATGCTCGCGACATTGAAGGATGCCCAGACGGCTGAGGCCATCGCCAGTGTGGCACAGGACCTGAAGGAGTTCGCCGCATCTCTGGAGCGGGGCGAAGGGGCGCTTCAGTGGCTGACGAAGGATCCCGCCAGCCGTCGCTTTGTGCAGGACCTCGGTCGCACCGCCGAGGCGTTGGCAGACCTCTCCACCGAGGTGAAGAATGGGCGGGGACTGGCCCACGCTCTGATCTATGACCCAGAGGGTGGCAAGGTGGTCCAGGAGTTCTCGCAGACGGTGCGGGAAGTCCATTCGGTGCTCCAGGCTATCCGAGGAGGCGAAGGAGCGATCCCGGCCCTGCTGTTTGATCCGAAGTCCAGGGAGCTGGTGGAGAATCTCACGGAGACCTCCCGGCACCTCAAAGAGATTACTGCGAAGATCGCCCAGGGAGACGGGACGCTCGGGGCGTTGCTGGTCGATCCCACGGTCTATGAGAATCTGACGGCACTCCTCGAAGGGGCCCGGCGAAGCTGGATCCTTCGCTGGGTCATTCGGAGTGCCGTGGAATCGGGCCGTGAGGCCGAACAAGAAGAGATCCAGGCGAGGGCGAATAAGAAATGAAGAGGAAAAGTTGGGAGGCGGTCTATGTGGTATAGGATTGAGAGTCACAGGAGCAGCTGTATGTGTAGGGGAGTGGCCGAGAAATGGGTGCTGCTCGCTGGTGGGAAGCGCCTTGCCGTTGTAACCTTCTGTCCCCTATGCCATCCACAATTGGCCACCCTGGTTGAACGTTCGCGGTCACTCGTCCTGCAAGGTAAAGGCGCTCGTGGCGAATAACCGGGGCCAAACACGCCTTAAGGAGGCCGATTTTCGGTAATGAAGTGCTACGATGGCCACAGGCAAGAGACAGAAGAGCCCTCACCGACACCTGCTGCCTGTCTTCGGTATCCCCCAGATACGCATCTTGAACGAATAGTTAAATGGCGACTGAAGGAGCGGCAGGGCCATGGGGCAAGGCGACGCTCTCTTGCTTGGTCGCAACTACAGGGTCCGAGGTTACCGTGTGAACTAGAAGCGTTGGTCAGTCCTCCTGACGGGCTTATGTGGCAAATCGCGAATCGCGCCCGAACAGAATGTTTGTCAGACAGGGAGCAGTGGATGGCCTTTCCCCTCGATGTCTTGAAGCAATATCTCTCGGTGAAACCGGGCCCGGAGGAGGATGCGGGTGCGTTTCAGCAGGAGGCCGTGGAGCATCTCACTTCTCTGTATAACTTTGCCCTCGGGTTGGCCAAGAATGAGGATGACGCGGCGGACCTGGTCCAAGAGACCTACCTCCGGGCGCTCCGGTTCCGACACCGGTTTCAGCTGGGAACCAATCTCCGGGCCTGGCTGTTTAAGATATTGAGGAATGTCTTTATCGATAGTTACTGGCGCCGGAGACGGGAACCGGCCATGGAGGATCTGGAAGCTAACGGGGGATCCGCCACGGTGACTGAGGCGGAGGGAGTGCGTGGCGCAGACGCGGGACCCCTGAACCGCCTGGTCCGCGTCGACCTCAATGAGGCCCTCGAGCAACTGCGGGATCCGTTCCGGACGGCGATCCTCCTCTCGGACGTGGAGGGGCTGAGTGTCGAGGAGATCGCCGGGATCATGGACTGTCCCAAGAATACGGTCAAGACGCGTCTCTTTCGGGGGCGCCAGTTGCTTCGGAAACTCTTAAGCGACTACGGGAGCTGAGATGAAGGACAAAGCGACGTGTCAAGAGACTCAGGAGTACCTTCAAGAATTCATGGATGGCACCCTGACTGCGGACCAGGTAGGGCGGCTGCAGGCCCATCTGGAGACCTGTCCGGCGTGTGCGGGCGAGCTAACAGTTCAGCGTAAGATCCGAAACCATGTGGCTGCCGGGATACCCCGGCGAGAGCCCCCTGCCGAGCTTCGCCGAAAGGTGACAGAGATCCTGACCCCTAAGGAGGCGCCCACCTGGCGATTGGTGCCGAGGCCCGCCCTGCAATGGGGTATGGCGTTCGCCGCACTGGTGTTGATCAGCATCGTTTCCCTCACGCTGCTCACTCGTGGCGAGCGCATCTCGCCTATCCTGATTGAGGCCGTCAACGATCACCGCAGTTTTGTCATGCGGGGGACTCCACCGACGGAGCCCACGGCTGATCGGCAACAGGTAAGAGAATGGCTGGCGGCCAAGGTGGGCTTCGAGGTCGATCCCCCGGCGGGCCGGACAGCAGAGCTCCGGTTCATGGGGGGAGATGTGACCTTCTTCCTTGAGCGAAAGGTCGCCTGCCTGCTGTATAGCAAGGGGAAGACGCTTGTCTCCCTTTTCGTCCTGCCCGATGAGGGGGTAGAAGTGCCGCGGACAGGTTTCCGCCCGGTGGACGGGCTGGAGCTCTACGTCACGTCTCAGGACGGGTACGGCGTGGCCTTGTGGAAAAAGGGTAACCTGCTCTACGCGCTAGTCACAGAGCTTCCGCCGGACGAGCTAGTGGGTGTCGCCAGAGAGATGGCCCGGATCTAAGTCCTTCCTTTCACCAAGACGTATCCAACGCCAAACACCGCACTCCATTTTCCTGTGAGAAAATCAAAGGGGTCAGATCCGACCCCATTGAATTCCCGAAGGTATTTGAGTATTTGCCTCATCTTTTGCTATAGTGCCAACCATCAGGGCGGTTTCACGGGGCCCTTTCCGTTCTTATACCTTCGCACTCGCCAAAGAATCTTTTGGTAGCGATGGGGCATCTAACATGGTGGGAGCGACTGAGCAGGCTGGATTCCCGGACTTGGAACTTCTCGAGCGGCTCAAGGCCGGGGATGAGCAAGCCTTTGCAGCCGTTGTCGACCGCTACTCTGCTCAGACCTATCGCATCGCTCGAAGCATCACGAGGGATCGCCAGGATGCCGAGGAGGTCGTGCAGGATGTTTTCTTGACGGTGTTCCGGAAGATTGGGAGCTTTGAGGGCCGGTCTGCGTTCACTACCTGGTTGTATCGGATCACCGTCAATGCCGCCATGATGAAAATCCGTGGGCGGGACGAGAGGACGGAAGAAGACGTAGAAAAATGGCTGCCGGTCTTTGACGGGGAGGGGCACCACGTGCACTCGGTGGAGGCCTGGTCAGCAAATCCGGAAAACCTCCTCCTGCAACAGGAGAGGCGCAAAGTCGTTCGTCAAGCGGTGGCAACCCTGCCAGCAGAGTATCGAGCTGTGTTGGCCCTTCGGGACCTGCAGGGGCTCTCCGGTGAAGAGGTGGCCGAGATTCTCGGGCTCAGCCTCGCCGCCGTCAAGACACGGTTGCACCGGGCTCGCCTGGCGCTCCGGGGAAAGTTGGCAGCCTACTTTGGGGTACAGCATGATCAGCTGTAAGGAGATCACAAATTTGCTTGCCGACTATCTGGAAGAAGCGCTGGATGAGCAAACCGTCCAGGCCCTCGAGGCCCACCTCTCGGGCTGTCGGATATGCGATAACTTTATGCGCACCTATCAAACAACCACCACGCTTTTGCGGGATCTTGGCGAGGAGGAGATCCCCGGGGAACTGAAGGACCGACTTCTTCGTTTCGTGCGGGAGCGAAAAATGAAGAACCCCTAGACCCGACGCGCAAGCGGTTTACCTGTCACGGGGTGGTGGACGTAGAGATGGGCAGCAGTCGGCAGCGCCTTGACCCTTGTGCTCCTTGGCTGATGGATGTGTCGGAAGGCCAGATCCCCCATGACCGCAGGTCGACCGTCTTCCAACAGAATGGGCAAGACGGGAGCATCACAGGGCTGACCATCCCCGTTAGCGCTGCGCCGAAGCATGTAGGTTCCGTTATCGAGGAGGCCTGGGAACCTTCCAACGGAGTCAGCCGTTAGATATGTGGAAGGGGGGTGAGCGGGCATGGATTGCTTGGTTTCTTTATCAGACGCTTCTAGAATAAGCCTGCGCGCCAAGCGAGTCATTTTTGTCTACAACGCGGATTCCGGGGCGCTGGCCGCCATGTGGGACAGCGCGAAAAAGGTGGTCGGCTCAGAAAAGGCCTGTACCTTGTGTTCCATCACGCACGGCGTCTTCGCGGAAAAGGCGGAATGGGGTGAAATCGACCGCTCCCTCGGCGCGCCCGCGGTCTACTATCACCGCGACGACGTCCCCGCGGAACTCCGTGATTTTATTGACCAGAAATCCCTGGCGCTCCCACTGGTGGTCTTTGAGTGGGAAGGCGGAGATTACGACGTCGCGATTACAGCCGGGACGGTGAAAAACTGCGCGGGCGATCCCCGCCGCCTCAAAGACGAGCTCAAAGCCGCCCTGAAGAACCGCACCTAGTTCTCCCAGTCACGCGCCTCCGCCAGTCTTCGCCTGGCCCACTAGATCTTCCGTGCTGGTACCATCCACAGGCGGTATCTCTGGTGGGTCGTTCGGTGTCAATCCGTCCGATCCTGGCCTCAACGGGCCGTCCAGCCGATCAAAGGGGTCAGACCCCATTGAATTCCATAGGAAGGGTCGGGGGACTCGGCCTCATTCAGCAAACTCCTTGTTGCAGACGCCCACGGGGGCATGGGCTTCCCGGCGGATTGTCTCCCGGGCCACGCCAGCGCTCGGCATGCCGCTGGGTATCGAGCCGCAGGGTGTGCAGAAACAGCAACCATACAATGAAGCAAAAAGTGCGCCAGGGTCCGCGGGCGAGCAGGCGCCGTCCAGACGTGAGCACCGGCACCGGGATCAGGATGGATCGACCAACCCGCTTGAGGCGCTGGGTGAATTCGAGATCTTCCAAGACCCGAAGGTCCTTGTACCCGTCCATTTCGCGGAACAGGGCGGCTCGTACGAAGATGCCCTGATCTCCGTAGTAGTTGCGGGTCAAGCGATATCGGATCCGGTTGATCCACGTGATGGTGCGCAGGCTCCACCCACGTTCGACAAAGAGATGCTCGAAGGCGCCACCAGCAACGTCATTGCTGGACAGGGCCTGGTCAATTAGCTCGAAAACACTCGCTGGCGGGAAGGAATCGGCATGGAGGAAGAAGAGAATTTCACCGCGCGCGGTTTCCGCACCTGCATTCATCAGGGCGGATCGTGTGGACCCCGAGGGCCAGAGGAGCTTTGCCCGCCCCGCCACAGCGCGTTCCGTGCCGCCAGGGTCGCCGGAGGCTGCCACGATGACCTCGACCGCGTCGTTCCTCACGAGGCCATCTAGGTAGTCAAGGGTCTGGCCGAGGGCGGCGGCGTCGTTCCTTGCGGGAATGATGACGGAAAATCGTGGAGTCATTTCGTCAGGAGAATCAATCTCGTTTTTTTGCCATTGTCATCCAAAAGGGTAAGTCACACTCATCGCGGCTGCGATGTGGCAATCGCCTCCCTCACTGGACCGTCGTCGAGATCGTCCGGGGACGAGCGTGGTCCCGTTTAGAGCTCCCGCAAGTCCCACGAGGCGGGAATGTGGGCTCTGCCGGACCGCTTTGGCGGAACACTCGAGAAGAGAAAACAAAAGAATGACGATCCCTGCAACTGGGGTGGAAGGGGAAGATTCCCTCATCAATTTGTTGGGCCCCGAGGGGGATGAGAGCCTGAAGGCTGCGTGGGGTCCCCGGATTTCAGATCCGACGGAGGCAAGTGACAACTCCCCTGTCCAGAGGAGGATTGTACACCTCAGCCATACTTAAACTTGAACAAGACAAGGCCCAGTACCAATGCGATCCCGATAATTGCTTCTAACATGTTATTTCTCCTGAGAAATGGTATGGTCCATCGAGTCCGCGAATTTACGCCTATATGCTAATATCTTAACACGGATCGGGCCGTCTTTATTCCACTATAACGGGGATTGGGCAGACCGGGGTCCCGGCGCCGGATGATCAATGGGCGGTCCAGCCGAGATCCATAGCGACGTGCGTTCCCGTGATTCCGCTGGCCTGCTCGGTGCAAAGGAACACCACCATTTCGGCTACTTCCTGCGGTTCGAGCAGCCGTTTGACCGCCTGGGGAGCAAGGATCACCTTCTCCATGACCTCCTGCTCAGAGATACCATGCGCCTTCGCCTGGTCAGCGATCTGTTGCTCCACCAAGGGTGTCCGCACGTAGCCCGGGCAGAGGGCAACAGCGTTGATGTTGTGCGCCGCCCCCTCGAGGGCGATGACCTTAGTCAGACCGAGCAATCCATGCTTGGCAGAGACGTAACCCGCCTTAAAGGGGGACGCGACCAGGCCATGGGTGGAGCCGAGGTTGACGATACGTCCGAAGCGCTGGCGGAGCATGTGCGGGAAGGCATACTTACTGAGGAGAAAAGCCCCCGTGAGCATCACGCCGAGGAGGAGATCCCACTTCTCCTCCGGAAAGTCCTGGATCGGGGCGACGTGCTGAAGACCAGCATTATTGACAAGGATGTCGAGTCGGCCAAACCGGTCGACCGTGGTGTCCACGACGCGTTTGGCCTCCTCCCCCTTCGACACGTCCGTCTTCTGGAAGAAGGCCCTTGGTCCTGATGTCTCAAGATCCTTGACTGTTGCCTCGCCGGCCTGCTCATCGAGGTCGGCGATGACCACTTTCGCACCGGCTTTGGCCAGCGTGAGAGCAATAGCTTTCCCGATCCCCCTCGCTCCACCCGTCACGATCCCCACCTTCCCATCCAAACGCATGATTATTCCCCCCTTCAGACGATTCTCTTTTCGGGTGTACAATAACGATTGCCAGGGGCAGGAACAGCATAAGATGGGCCCGAAAGGGTGTCAATGACCGTATC
>JAPUFX010000144.1 GCA_027293415.1 Candidatus Methylomirabilota bacterium | reverse complement strand
GATAGGCTCGAATGCGTTTGACGTACTGGACTGGCTCATGGCCGCGTGCATAGCCATAACGTAAGGTCTTGTAATGCCGCTTGTCCGTGAGAAGCGGTAAGACCGTTCGGAGATCAGGCCACTGATTGGGGTCTTTTCCTTGCCGGACAGCAAGCGTCTGCGCATCCTTCACATGGCCCATGCCCACATTGTACGCAGCTAGTGCGATGAAGGTCCGGTTGGGTCGCTGGATGTCCTTGGGGAGCCGTCCGCGAAGTTTGGCAAGGTATTTCGCTCCCCCACGGATGCTTTGAACGGGATCCAGACGATTGGTCACGCCCAGCGACGCGGCGGTGGTCTTAGTCAGCATCATGAGGCCACGCACACCTGTCGGGCTTCTTGCTTTCCGGTTCCAGTGCGACTCTTGGTAGCCCTGAGCCGCCAGCAGGGTCCAGGAAAGCCCATACTGTTCCGCGGCCTGTTGGAAATGCACGCGGTATAACGGAAGCCGGCTTCTCACGTGTCGCTTGAGCACCTTGATGTCATAGGAAGGAAGATCAACCTTGACCGGGAGTGTCGGCGGTGGAGCGAGCCGGTTCGCGGTTTTCTCGGCCAAAATGGCCGAAAGCTGTTTCACCCCCAGCAGAACCAGGATGGCAAGAATAGCGCTCACCAACTTGACGAGTGGGACGACCCTGAGCTTCATGACTACCCCATCGGTGCAGTTCTCGCGATTCAGTTAGCAGAATCGCCGACCGAGTACAAGGAGAAACCAGCCCTTGGCCTGAATGCCTCCGGGGAGCCGTTTCAGGACTCGACGGCCATGCGGGGGATCCCGCGCTTACCCATACGCCGCGTCGAATCGAGTCACAAAGATCTCCATGCGCAGGCGGCGCCTGTCTTCGTTGGAACCTGCAGACTCGAAAAACGGTGTAACGGCTTCTTTGAGGTTGGCCAGACCCTCTTCGACTGTCATTCCCTGGCTCGCCAGATCAAGTTCTGGACAAGAAGGACACATACATGTCCCCCTCTTTTTCCACAATGACCGTGTAGCTATGGGTCGCCAACGTTGTCCTCCGTTTCACCGATCTGGATCAGGGGCTTACCCTGCCAGGCCGACTTGTTCCCACTGACGGCGCGAGGATACCTCACGTGCGGCTGGTCTCCTAGCCATCTTTGGACCTCGGGAGCACTGTAGGTGGGCGCAGAGTCCGTCCTCTAGTCCCCTAGGAATTGGCAGCACCTTTCCTCTCGATGCGGCCTCGTCCTCTATCAGGGTTTTTGAAACGCGAATTGCCAAAGGAAAGGCCTGGCTCCGTAACCCCTGTGACTGGAATCCCGCAGAATGTCGTATTGCAAGACCTGACCCTCAAGTCTCAAGTTAAAGTCTCAAGTTAATGACCCTCAAGTTAACCATCAAGTCCTCAAGTCTGCCTGGAAATGGCTGGGGCAGGGGATATGGATCGGATTTTCCGGCAAATCCTGACCTGGCCGAGGTATCCCTCCCCGGCGGGGAATGTGGAACCTTGCTATAATATTTGCTATAATACCTGGAGAAACACAGCGCCGTTGACAAGTGCCGGTATCGTTTTCTCGCCGCACCCCCCCTTCAACCTGTGTTAGTGCTGAGCTGGTCTTCAGGAACCTTACATGACAATGGAAACGAAACGCAGATTGCCGACAGTATTGCACGTGGCTACGATCAACAAACCGATCGTAGCGGGGCTCGGCTACGGTCCCATAGAAGCCATCATCCGCAGTATCGATAGAGGAGTCCATTCTTTGGGCCATCGCTCGATCGTCGCTTGCTCCGCTGATTCAAGAGTCGCAGGGGAGCAATACGCAACAGTCCATCGAAGCCTCGGCGACTATTGGCGGGGAGACACTGCCGACCGACGGAATCTCATCGAGACACATCTTTCAAGGGCCCTGGAAAGGGCGCAAAGGGGCGACATCGCCGTCATCCAAATGCACGAATGGCTGGATTACATCTTCAACGGCGCATTCCACCCGCACGCGCCGATCGTGATGACCCTTCACGTTCAGGCCAAAGACAGCGTGATCAAAGAATTCTACCGGGGTGGGCGCAGCGGCGTCCCGATCCCCCGCGTGCATTTTGTCGCGATAAGCGAGTTCCAAAAGCGGCAGTATCATGGGCTGGCGAACATATACAAGACCATCCACCATGGGATCGAAGTGCAAGAGTATCCATCCAAGGAGGAGCCGGACAAGGGAGGCTATTTGTTCAGTATCGGCAGGATAACTCAGGCCAAGGGACAGGACAAGGCCATAGAACTGGCCAAAACGACCGGTTCTAAGCTCATTATCGCCGGTTGTGTCCAGAACAGACCCGCGGACAAGGAGTTCTTCGAGGGGCTGAAGAGTTCGATCGATCTGTTTGTCGACGTCGGAAAGCAAGCCGTTGATGAGAATTACTACTGCAAGGTGATAAAGCCTCTATTGGACTGCGACAAGCGGATCATCTACATCGGAGAGCTCGACAGTGAGCAGAAAAAGCTATGGTACCGGCATGCGCGGGCCACCCTATTCCCCATACAATGGGGGGAGCCGTTCGGCCTCGTCTTGATCGAATCCATGGCGTGCGGCACGCCTGTCTTAGCGTTTAATGAGGGGGCTGTTCCGGAAATCCTGGTGGACGGGAAGACCGGCTTCGTGGTGGATTCTCTGGGCGCCATGATCGAGGCGCTTGACCTAGTCGACGGCATCGACCCTCGTGAATGCCGGAGGCATGTGCGGGAGCATTTTTCTGTCACGAGAATGGCCCATGAGTATTCGGAGTTGTATCAGCAGATAGCGGTCGACTTCGAATGCAAAGCAGCCGCGGCCGGGCCTCGGGCCCCTCTTTGGAGACCTGCCATCCCCGGCGTCCTGACCGCATGAGAGACCCATGCCGAAAGACATCCCGGTAAGCAACGGCAACCTGCTTTTCAATTTCGACCTGGACTACAGGATTCGGGATGTCTATTTCCCCTTGATAGGCCAGGAGAACCATTCGAAGGGGCATCCCTTTCGATTCGGGGTCTGGGCGGATGGGAACTTCTCCTGGATGGGGGGCCCGGGTTGGAAAAAGGACCTGCGGTATCGTGACAACAGCCTCGTGACCGAGGTCTTTCTGAAAAACGAGGATTTGGGCTTGGAGCTTCGCTGCCGTGACGCGGTCGACTTTGACTTGAACGTATATATCAAAGAAATCGAGGCGAGAGACCTGCGGGGGAGGGAGCGGCAGGTAAGGCTCTTTTTTACCCAGGACTTCCACCTGTACGGCAATGAGATTGGAGACACGGTCTACTTTGATCCGCGAACCCGGTCCATCATCCATTACAAAGCCAATCGATACTTTCTCGTCAATTGCCATGAGAATGGAAAGCCGGGCGTGGAGTGCTTCGCTTGCGGATTCAAGGAGGTCTCGGGGAAGCAGGGGACCTGGAAAGACGCCGAGGACGGCGAGCTGAGCGGCAATCCCGTCGCGTGGGGCTCCGCCGATTCCACGATAGGAATACGGCTGAATGTGCCCCCCGGCGGAAAAGCGACGGCCTTTTATTGGCTGGCCGCAGGCACGCGGTACCACGAGGTGGCCCGACTCAACCAGGATGTGTCGGAAAAAACGCCGGCGGAGCTTCTCAACCGGACGTCGGCTTACTGGACGACGTGGGTCCAGAAGGAGACTAGGTCCTTCGGAGACCTTCCCGAACCGGTTACCAATATTTTCAACCGGAGCCTCCTTATTCTGAGAACGCAGATCGACAACCGTGGTCCGATCATCGCTGCGAATGACTCGGATATCGTGGGGTTCGCGGGGGACACCTACTCCTACATGTGGGGGCGCGACGGGGCCTTCGTCGCCGCAACGCTGGCAAAGGCCGGCTACGCGGAGGTGTGCAGGAGATTTTTCGGGTTTTGCTCGGAAGTCCTGTCGGAGGATGGATACCTTTTCCAACACTACAATCCGGATGGATCGCTGGCCAGCACATGGCATTCCTGGGTGCAGGATGGAAAAGAGGTGCTTCCGATCCAGGAGGACTCGACCGCTTTAGTCCTCTGGGCGCTTTGGATACACTATCAGAATTCCAAAGACATAGAGTTCGTCAAGCCCCTCTACAAGACGCTCATTCAAAAGTCCGCGGATTTTCTGGTCGCTCACCGTGATCCTGGGACCCTATTGCCCATCCCTTCCTACGATCTCTGGGAAGAGCGTTACGGAACGCACTCCTTTACCGTCGCGGCGGTCATTGCCGGGCTCAAAGCCGCTGCGAATTTCGCAAGACTCTTTCAAGACGCCTCCCTCGCCGAGAAATACGACACAGCGATCCAAGAGATGTGTGAGGGGCTTGCCAAGCACCTTTACCACACCGGCCTGAAGAGGTACGCACGCTCGGGTTACAGGAAGGGTAGCGGCTATGAACTCGACGAAGTGATCGACGTGAGCCTACTGGGGCTTGTGACCCTTGGGGTGTTGCCGCCCAAAGACCCGCGGATGGTCGAAACGATAGAGGCCATACGTCGGCAGTTGTGGCTCAAAACTCGCATTGGGGGCTGTGCCCGATTTCAGGATGATCGCTACCAACGGCCGAAGGATTGTCCAAAGGATGTCGCCGGCAATCCCTGGTTCATCTCAACGCTTTGGCTGGGAGAGTGCTTCATCGCCCGTGCTGAAAGTCTGGGGGAACTCCACGAGGCTGTTCCCTACTTGGAGTGGTGCGCGAAAAATGCACTGCCCTCCGGCGTGCTCGCGGAGCAGGTGCATCCTGTGAGTGGTCGTCCTCTTTCCGTTTCCCCGCTGACATGGAGCCATTCCGCTTTCGTATGGACAGTTTTGCAATATGCGGAGAAGTTCAATTTCCTCAAAAATAATGGCGCTTGTGGTGCGCCATGACTTCTACCGTGGCGAACCACGACCTGGATGCGAATGAAGATGAAAAAGGCTGACAAAACAAACAGGATGACCCATCGCGGCGCGAAGCCCAAATGGCCAGTTGGGGGTCCCAGTTGGGGTCACAGTTGGGGTCAGGTCTTGCAATCATACATGCCCCAACCTGGACCGAGGGACGATTCGTGACGCGTGCCCATTGGGGGTCCGCAGTGGCAGCGTTGATTCGCTTGGCGGTCCGATACGCATCAACAATTCCCCCAAATCCTCAGTAGCAGAAGAAAGAACCAGCCGAGCAGGGCAAAGGCTAGGCAGTCCGTGGGGAGGTGTCAGGGGTAACGGGCAGCAGGCCCACTGCGCACCCTACCTCATTGCGTGACGACCGGAGAGAAAGTTGCGAATCCGCTCGATGCGCTTTTGATTGGCCCCGAAATCGTAATACCCGACCCGGGAGGCGGATCGCACATGGATGACGTTCTCAGGCTCAGCAAATAGGAACTCAACGTCATCGACAAATCGAAACAGGGCCGATGTGAACTCTGCATGGATATAGGTCGGCTCCTCGACGACGATTCTCACCCGCTTCATCGACCGGAGAATGGAACGCAGCAGCTCCCTTGCCTCATGCAGGCCCTCTGTGTATTGCAGGGGCGCCACGTAATGCTTGGCGTCGCCGGCCAGTGAGGAGATGCAGTTTGGGGAGTCAGGACAGGATGAGAGGGTGCGGTTGCTCGGCATGAGGTCGAGGCGCGAACGACTGAGAATCGGCTAGGTCTCTTGCACGGGTACGCTGGCTTGGATTTGCGCGGCCGCGAAGTCCGTGTCACTCAGCATCCCAAACAGTTTTCTGTCTGCCTCCACGACCGGTGCAGGGAAGGCTAGGCCGCCTAGGGGAGCATGTCAAGGATGGTAAATGCCTGATAAGCAGTGTGACAGAAGCGTGAGGGGCAAGCCTTGAAACTTGCAGGAAGGGGTCGGGAGCCTTTCCTTGCGCCCTGAGCCGTATGCTGGCTCGGGTATCTGGGAGCTGGCTCAGACTCGCCGATCCTGGGCGCGACATGAGGCGTGAAAATTCGTAAAACGATAACTTCTTCAAACACTTGCGTAAGGTGGAAGCAGATCACCTATATGGAGTATAATACCGGCTCGTAGCCAGATGCCTCTCAGGAGGAGCACCGCATGTTTGGCAGTGATCTGCACGAAATCCTGGCAGAAGAACTGGCGATGCAGCGCCGACAACGGGCATTGAAATCCCTCGTCGCGTTGCGCAACAGACGCCTTCGGGAATCTCTTGACCAGCGCATCAGGCGCGCACGAATGGAAGGACTTTGGACAGGTCTCACCCGCGCGCAGTGCACCATCCTGCACAACCAAGAGAAGGCTCGTGTCCGGATGCGATTACTAGAATTGGAGCAGGAGTGCGTCCGTGGCCGTGGGAGATTAACCGGAATCAAGAGGGCGAAAGCCAGGGCTCGAAGACGCAGGGCCTCTCAACTCGAGATCTCGCGAAGACGGAAATAATTCTCCTCCCCTCATTCCAACCCTCGTAGAGCTTCTCGCGCCCCCATAGCTGAAGGGCGGCCTGCGCCGAATCCCCCCACGAAATCAACCCGTCGAGTCCTGGGATCTTGAACCACGGGTTGAGCCAGGTGCCGACCAGGATGAGAGCCTGAACCTCCCCTTATAGACTCGAAAGGAGAGCAGGGTAGGAACTGAAAAAACCACTCAAGAGAGGAAGGTCATGAAACTATTCACGATCGCCCTGGTTGTCATGCTGCTGCTGATCGTCACCCTAGGGTTTTTGGTCGTGCGGGCCTACAACCGGTTGGTCTCCTACCGCAAACGCTTCAAGAATGCGTTTGCCCAGATCAACGTGCAGCTCACACATCGGTATGACCTCATCCCGAACCTGGTGGAGACCGCCAAGGCGTACATGAAACACGAGCGTGAGACCCTGGAGGCCGTGATCACAGCCCGCAACCAGGCTGTCACCGCGGTCAAGCAGGCGTCGAACAGTCCGGACGATCCTGGCGCCATTCAACGAGGTCTCACCGAAGTGCCCCTCCTCCACCTCCATCGCCATCATCCCTTCGCATTTCGTGTATGTGGGCTTGGCCAAAAACTCGCATGGACAGCCGGGATCGCAGTTACAGTTTTTCAGGTACTTCCCCTTTAGCCTCCAATTCACTGACGCCATCGTGCACCTCCTCTAATACTTGGTTTTTGACCCCCAGAGCCATACCCAGGACCCGTTAAAAAATCAGCCAGTCAAGTTTCGCATCCGCAGATCCCGTGATCACGGAGGCCGCGCTTGACACGTCACCACGGACGGCCTAGTTTTTCTCATGCTCCGCTGTTATCCCTGACGAAAAAGCTACGTTGGCGGCAACCGGGCGCGGTATAGTAAAGAAGCCGCCTAGGCGATCGAGTCTAGATGCCCGAGGCGAGAATCACGGCTGCGACCGAGGGCCCATCCCGCACAGCGAGGTACTGCGATGACCGATCTCTTTAAGGGCTTGGAGCGGATCGAGGAGGCGCGAGAGCGCATCACGGGCTCAAGCTTCATGGCAGGAGTTTTTGTGGGAAAGCCAGAGTTTGATCTTCTCCTGCCTCCTGCAGAGACCGCCGAGGCGAAAGAGATCGGAGAGGCGTATTGCCACAAAATAGAAACGTTTCTCAAAGCCCACGTCGATCCTGATGCCATCGAGCGAACGGCCAAAATCCCCGCGCACGTGCTCAAAGGCCTGTTCGAGCTCGGTGCATTTGGCATGAAAATCCCACCTGAGTACGGGGGCCTCGGATTCTCCTACACAAACTACGGTCGCGTGCTCACGCTGATTGCTAGTTGGAGCAATATCCTTGCGCTCACGGTCGCGGTTCCCCAATCCATCGGCATCGCCATACCGATTCTCCTCTTCGGAAACGAGGAACAAAAAAGGAGGTACCTCCCGCGCGTTGCGCGAGAAGACCTCTCCGCGTTTGCGCTTACAGAACCGGTCACGGGGTCCGATGCGGCCAACGTTCAAACCGAGGCGGTACTCAACGCAGCCGGCACGCACTTTGTCGTCAACGGTGAAAAGCTCTGG